>JAUIDP010000057.1 GCA_030429005.1 Gammaproteobacteria bacterium
CGCGGCTGCCGCGCGGCGGCACCGCGGAGCTCGCGAAGGCCGTGGGGTGCGCACCGAGCGGACTGCCCGGCGTGCTGTACGATCTTCGCAGGCACGGTTCGCCTGGGGCCGCGAAGGCTTGGCGCAGCGGCTACGCGGCGGGGCGCCGAGACTAGTCTGCGCCATTCGACCTGGCGGCGTCCTACCTGGGCGCCGCTTTCGTTTCGCCGGCCGATCGATACACGCGTACAAATGTAGATACAAATGTATTGACATTTGTCGAATATCGCGTATTCTACGGGAATCGATTTCTGTAGAGGCGCAACGATGAGCGACGAAAAGAAGGAAGAGGGCTATTCGGTCAACGTCACCGGACCGGGCCTGACGATAGACCGAGAGATTTCCAAGGAGCTAGCGGAACGGGTTGTGATGCTACTGATGACAGGTCAGGCGCCCGCGACGCCGACGGTCGCAGCGCCGCCGCCGACACCTTCGACTGGATATGACGCGCCGCCTGCGGCGCCGCCGACGGGCGATATGTCCGTGCGTGAGTATCTGAACGAAACTGCCGCGCAACGGGTGCCTGACAAGATCACCGCAATGGGGTTGTATCTGCGCGACGTGCGGAAGCGGTCACACTTCAAACGGGCGGACATGGTGGAGCAGTTCCAGGCAGCCCATGAACGCGTACCAAAGAACCTCAGTCGCGACATCGCCTGGGCCGCGAAGGCTGGTTGGATCGCCACAAAAGCTGGCACCACCGACACGTACTACGTGACGAACAGTGGAAGCGAAGCTGTCGCAGCGCGATTCTCGAAAGAGGTCGTGAAGAAAACACGAGGCTTGGCAAGCGGCGGCAAGAAGAAAAAGAAGACGTCGAGTAAGAAATGACCGATCCGAAGAACTTTTCTGAGCCCATCGACCAGGCGCTGTGCATCCTGCACGCGGAGTCGATGCTTACGCCTGCGGAGGTGTCCAAGAAGCTGCTGGACAACCACGGCGTGAGCCTTCACTGGCGAACCATCGTTACGGCGTTTAATAAGAGTAAGTCGCTCGTGACGCGGCGCAAGAAGAACCACAAGTTTCGGTACAGCATTCTCGCCGAGGGACGCGATCGAATTAATGGGGCGGCCGTAGATCCGACGCAGATCTCATTTGTCGATCCGACGAAGGCCGTCCAGAACGTCGTCACATTGCACGATACGTTAAGCGGAATGTCGGGCAGGGTAAGGGTGTGCGACCCGTACCTTGATGCGACGAGCATCGAGCACCTGGATTCGTGCGTGTCTGACGTTCAGTACCTGACGCACAACATCAGTGATAGCGGCAGGCTCCGGCAGTTGCTAACGGCTTACAAGAAGCCTGGCCGATCAATCGAGGTTCGCAAGATCGGCAAAAATGTCCTGCATGACCGCTACGTCATCGACAAGAATTCGATGTTGATCTTGGGTACAAGTCTCAACGGCTTCGGAAAGAAGCACTCGTTCATGATTCGCGGCGGCCAAGATATTCGCGCAACGATGCTCAAGGCGTTCGACGAGCACTGGAACAAAGCGAAGCCCTGGCCGCCAGCTACGCCGCCGTCAGCGCAGCCGTAACCTTCTCTTGATCTCTTATCAGGTCGGGCAACAGCAGGTCGCTCTGCGCGGCGTAGCCCTGCGTTACGTCGACGACCTTGTGGTTGACGAGCATCTTCAGGTGCAGATCGTCGACGCGCGCCTTCTTCGCGTAGGCCTGGTAGAGGTTGCGGAACTTGCCCAGCGGGAGCGGCAAGAGATCGACGTTCGCCAAGTCGCGATACTTCTTGTGCCGACCAAAGAACACGAATTCGTCGTCGAATCGGCACTTCTCCATCCACTCGCACGCGAGTTCTGACAGTACGTACCTAAAGACCGCCGTCGTCTTCGTGCCGTGCACGATAGCCGTCTGCTCGTCGAGGTCGACATCGACCCAGCGGAGGCGGCTGATCTCACCTGGGCGGGCGCCCGTCAATAACGTGGACGCCCACAGCGCCTTTGTCACCGGGTCGGCGCACTTCTCTATCGCCGCCCATATCGAGGCCGCGTCGATCCCCTTCGGGACCTGGTAGCGCTTCTCCCTGTTGAACACGACCATCGACGTCGGCCCCTTCGCGGGCAGCCAGTCCCAGCGGTTGAGCGCGAAGCGATAGACGGTGTTGAGATTCTGGTAGGCCCGATTCGCGATGTACGGGCCCGACGACTCGCTGAGTTTCGCGTGGCGTTCTTTCATCGACAGCCTGCCGCTCTCCGTCGCGAGATCGGCGAGCCTGGCGTCCATCAGGTCGGCGAGCGGCGCCGAGTCGGTGACGAACGACTTCCGATACGAACGCAGCGTCTCGGGCGACAGGGTCTTCTGTTCGAGCATGAACTCGTAGGCGGCCCGCACCGTGGCGTCGCCTCGTCTCGGTTTGGGCGCCATTTCGGCGTAGCCGCCCGTCTTGATCTTGCCGAGTTCCAGCATCGCCTTTGCACGCGCCTCGGGCTCCTCCATGAGGAACGCCGAACCGATCTTCACGCGCTTCGTCTTCTTGCGACCGAATTCGTCGCGGTAGTCGGCCTCGCAATAGTACGTGCAGGACTGCGATCCGCGATACACGTAGAAGCCGGGGAGGTCTCTGTCGCGAACCAGGAAGTGCTCACCCTGGTCGGCGGCGGGAAGGTTCCGCACCTTGGCAGTCTGCAGCTTTGGCCGTCTCTCTTTGGCGGTCATTTATAGGTCTCCTCTCATCAATTTCCACCCGAACATCATGTTCGGATAGAGAGGAACCTATCGGTTTATACAGAGAAAACAAACACTTACCTTCGTAGACGTACATGGACAGACGTAATCAATTACGGCGAGGTAGTTCTTCAATTCCACCCATCACCACCAGACCGGGGTCAGAGCCGACGGCTCTGACCCCTTTTTTCGTTCAAGCGGCCTTGGCTTCCTGAAAGTCCGAGTACAGCCTGTACATCTGCCACTACGTTACGGCCCAGCTGCCGACAAAACCGAGCGTCGGCGGTACGACGGGTACCTCGAACGACGAGTCGTTATTCACATTGTACCGACCGGCAATTTGTACTCCCGAAAGAAATTCCTAAATAGCAATAAAAATCTACTGGAATTAATGAGTTGCGCGAGCGTCGACAGCTGTCTGTCCGCCGTCATTGGCCAATACGAACGGCCCCCAGTAGAAGGGGTGCGCTTCGATGTCAGTCGTCGCATTGCGCCGCATTTTTTGTATAGATTCTTGCAGACTCAGCGGCAGGCTCACTCCGGACTGCCAGCGTGAGACGGTGTCGACGGAGAGATCGCTGGCGGCGCCCGAGGCGACGGGCCAGTGCGACACGAGCAACGAGCGAGCGCCGGCAACCATGAAGGCCTGCGCCAGGCCGCTGAAGGCCTCCGCATCCGGCCGCCCATCACTGGTCGCAGTATTGCAAGCCGACAACAACACGAGATCGGCGTCGAGTTCAAGGCGGCCAATCTCGAGTGTCGTCAGCAGGCCGTCATTGATTGTCGAGGTTACGGTTTCGGGGGGAGCCATCAGCAATGACGGGTAAATTTGCCCCTTGATGTCGCTGCGCGTGAACCCATGCGTGGCGAAGGCCAGCACTCGGTAGCTGCTGAGTGTTGCGGTCCTCAGGTTTGCTTCGCTTGCTTCGCGGCCAAGCCAGATATCGGGACTGTCGAACACGCTTCCGAGCGAATCCAGTTCAGTCTTGGCGGCGGGCAGCTTTGCGAGTGATCGCAATTCGTCGACCGCGACGCCGCCCGCAAGTTCGAATGAACTCGACAATGTATCCTGCTGCAGTTCTTCATCCGATAGCAGCGGAGCGCCGAAGCCCGCAAACGTGACGGTGCCCGTCGCGTCGCGATTTGGGTGCAGGAATGCGGTTTTACCGAGGTAGAGATCGGGCAGCGCAGACAGGGAAAAGTCGTCGACGAGAAATTGCGTGTCGTTGAATTCGGCGAGCGACGAGATTCTGTTGCGCGCAGGTGCACGGGCGACGAGTATCGCCGGAGGCAGTGCACCAAGAGCGCCATCACCGTACCAGTAGACGTGTTTCGCGCCCTGCAGCCCGGGGAGCACACGCGCAATTGTTGACGAGTACAAATCGAACGCCACACCGGCTTCGTATGGAGGAACTGAAAGCTGTCCACCACCGCCGGTTGCGGCGAGGCTGGCCCTCAGGGCGCCCACGGATTCCGCAATCTCAGCGGCGCCGGCGTTGGCGCGCGCAAAGTGCACGCGGTCGGCGGCGATGCCCCAAACGTAAGATTCGCTCGTACCGACAACTGATGCGAACACGGCCTCGCCAGGTCCCAGTTGTTTGCGAAATTCGTCAAGGGATTGCGTGTACGGCACCGTCATGGCAAATGTTTCGGGCGCAAGTTGCTTGAGGATCGCGTAGTAGTTTTGCAGCTCCGCTTCGGTCTCGTTCTGGAATGTCGATATAACCATGAACGAGGTCCAAAGTTCGTCGCTACCCGGAATCGTCTGTCCTGGTCCGACAGCAATCCGTAGCCCGGTTGCATCAAGCCACGCCGAATGATCTGCGGTATACGTGTAGAAGCGCTCGAGGTGGAAACGCCGGTCCCGGTCCATGTCCAGGTTGCGAATTCCGGTCGACGCGGCCGCCACCGAGATGCGCGTGAATGAATCGAGCTGCAGCGCTCGAAACGCCAGGTCTTCGACAGCATCCCGTTCCTGTGCATTGCGGGGCTGGAGTCGGCTCAGCGAATACAGGACGCTTTCATTCATGAACGACAACAGCGACTGCGAACCGACATCGATCTGGATCGTATTGCGTCGCTGGTCCTGGACATAGTCAAACAACTGCCGTGCCCTGGCGATCTCTGATGCCGGCAAGTCGTTCATCGTTCTTGTCTTGAGCAGGACATCCACCGGCGCATCGGTTGCCGCCGCGAGACGGCGCAGCCCGCGGCGCAGAAACGAGTGCGTCACTATGCCGTGATTCAGCTTGCGCAGGCTATTGAACGCGAGAACCCAGAAATTTGTATTGTCGTAGCCGAGCTCGCGGAATGCCTCCGCCAGCCGCAAGTTGATCTCGAAATCGATCTCGAAGTCGCCGCTGTCTTCCGGATAGTCGTAGTTCGTGAAAAAGCCCTCGGTAAACGCAATGGCTGTTGGCGGTTCGGACTCCTGCGTGATTTTGAGTGCATCGAACATTGCCGGGTAGGCGCGCCAGGCGGCTGCCGCTTTTTCTGCGGCCGGCGCAAACAGGATTGCGCGGCCGCCGATAGCCAGCGCTTCCTGTGGGTTGCCAAGAGCAAGGCGTGTCGCGGCAGCCTCGGAGTACAGCCGGCTGGCACGGCGCGGCGCGCTTTTCTCCAGGGCCATCGCTCGATTCAAGGCTGCGGCAGTCAGGTCATTCAACGCACGTTCATGCCCTGTTGGCGAGACAGCGACCAGTCGTAAGGCCTCAATCAAAGGCCAGTCATTCACGGCAACGGCCGTTGATAGACGCGCGTAGTGCTGCGCAAGCACTATGCCAATACTATTGACGGAATTTGCATCGCCGGACTCGATCGTGGCGCTGATGAGGCGCGCTTGTGAGCAAAGGAATACCTGTGTCATCAGGTTTGGCGCAGCGTGATCGACCGCAGTTGCCGAGTGTCCGAGCACCAGTCCGTCGAAGCGCGAACGCAAGTACTGGTCGTTACTGTAGTCGGCCTGGTAGGAAAAACCGGCGAGCAGCGTCAGGTAACGAAACAGTTTTTCCTCGTCGCGCGCGCCCTTTCCGGTAACGTAGTTTCGTATGACCTGCATTTCCTGCTGAGTAACAGCCCGACCCGACGGAAACCACTGTACGGCGAGCGAAGCACGTTCTGCAGCTGACGCTTTGCTTGTGCAGGTCAGGCCGAGCTGCGCCTTTTCCATCCAGTTTTGCGCAGGCAGGGTCGCGGGCAACAGCAGCATGCAGGCCGCGAACAGGAGCGCTGACCTATTCGTTGGCATCGGGCTCCAGTGCGGGGTCGCCCCACATAACGAGGTCACCATACGTACCGGCCATGGCACCTCCCGCCCGAATCCACGGTCGCAATTGCTGAAAACTCTCCAGGCGCCAGCGGCCGCTATCGTGATTTGCGAGCCAGGCTGCGAACGCAACGGCATCGATTTCCGAGCGGGTGCTTTTGGCACCATCGGGATTGTTCGGAAGATCCGCGACGACGACTATCCTGGACACGAGTGCCTGTTCGTTCGCGCTGGCGATCGAAAGCGTGTATTCGCCCGGTATCACCGCACTCGTATCAATGCGTGTCAGGGGGCGCTTAAGATCAACTTGCCGGACAAGGGATTTTCCAGCTGCGGTGAACTCGAGCGCGTAGGGTGCACAGCCCCCGACCCAGGCGAGGGCGACATTGTCGTGTCCTGCGACAAGGTAACTCGGGTCCTTCAGCGCGGGGGCGGCGAGCGTCGCGGCAGCGGAATCGCAGTCACCGGGATTGCGGGTGGCAAGATTGCTTCCCTGGCGATAGCTGCGGCCGAGCAACGATTGCAGGCGGACAAAAATCCGCGCACTCGCGCCGAGCGGTTCCTTTTCGGGAACAACGAAGGTCGCCGGTCCTTCGAGGCTCTCGGTGCCGCCATCGGCATACGCAATGTCCAGGCTTCCGCCTGCAGCAATGACGAGTGTGTCGCCTGCATACAAAGGAGTGCCAAGACCTGCAACCGTGCCGCCCCCGCCGGCTCGTTCGACGATGTGCTCGGCCTTCGGCGGCAGATACTTTGCAACCACGGCGGCTGCATCTTCAGCCATTGCGGCGACCGGCGGGATCGCGAGCAGGACAACTGGCAGCCATCGCGGGATCATTCTTCCGATACCTCTTCTTCTTCGCGCAGGTACTCGGGTACCAGTATACGCCAGCCAAGCTCGCGTGCCTCTTTCCAGAATGGCCTGACCAGCCAGGCCAGTAAGAGGAACTGGACATAGAGCAGCACGGCTTGCTGGATCTGGGTGACGATACCGTAGCTGGAAAAACCGCCTACGGCGATCCACGCAATAACGATGATCGGAACTGCCGATATCGGGAAAGAGACCAGGCAGAGCAGCGTGAACAACAGGCAGACGACCAAGCGGTTCCACCACGGCGCAATATTCGCCGCTTCCAGTTGGGACCTGGCATGTAAAACAGTGTTTGCTTGCACAACCGCCCCGGGCAACAGCCCGACCGGGGTCTGGCGTATGTCCAGGCCGGCCGTGTGACTGCCGCCGACAATGGCCACGCGGTTCGCGAAGTAAGCCGCGTAGTCGATCCGGGACTCATCGAGCAGGTGCCGGGCCGGCAATCTCAGTGCCGCCTTGCCTGGCGCGGCAAACTGTGCGCCGGAGTCGCTGAAGGTCTCTGTATAAATGATCGGGTATGCCGGCAGTGTCCCGATTTCGGGACAGGCCGTATCGTTTGATTCTGGCGGAACGGCGCCGGCAACGAGAGACGCGATGGACGGCAGGTAGCGTACCCGCTCGCCGCCGCAGACACCGACCCAGGGAAGCCACTCTCGTAACGCGCCATCCGCGTCAATCAGGAAATAGGCGTGGGCCCAGCGGATCAGTTGCCCCTTTGACTCGAAAATGTCGTCGTACGGCGAGACGATCTCGCGCATGCCGTCCTCAGATTCTTCGAGATGGCGAACAAACACCAGGGGTGTTGGCCCGGCGTAGCCCTCGAGAAAGGATCGCATCGCGGGATCATCGTCGCCCCAGGCCAGGTCAATATCGACAATTATCATGCTGGCGCCAGAGGTCGCCAGCGGGGCAAGCATCCTGGCGAGTTCATCGCGAGGAGTCACCGGGGGCATGCCCCAGGTGTCGCGATAGAGCTCGTCGTCGATATCGACATACGTTACCGCTGTGTCCCCCTGTGGTTGCACGACGACAAACAACGTCGATCGTAGCCACTGGTCCAGGGCACCCCATTCGTCGTCGGGTACGCCGGGCAGGATGACCGCGTTGCCTAGAACGAGGTATGCCAGCACATGGATGGCCACCAGGGCCAGCGACCGATTTCGATGGCTTACGAATGCACGTTTTATTGTCTTTATAATGACCATCAAATACGAGAGTATCACTCCGGCGCTTTCGCGGTGTATTTCCAGTCGGTATTCGCGCGGTGCTATGACTTCAAGACAACCAGGACCTGGTTCCAACTGGTGCGAAACAGGACAACAGGAGACAACACAAACGCCATGCCCGATTTCAAGCAACTGATCAAGGACCTCCCGAAGGCGGAATTGCACCTGCACATTGAGGGCACGCTCGAGCCTGAACTGATGATGCAGCTCGCCGAGCGCAACCAGGTGCCGATTCCGTATTCCAGTGTCGAAGAGGCGCGCCGGGCGTACGAGTTCTCCGATTTACAGTCATTTCTCGATATCTACTATGCCGGCGCAGCAGTGCTCAACACGCGCCAGGATTTTTTCGACCTGACCTACGCCTACCTTGAGCGCGCGGCAGCCGATAACGTGCGCCACACCGAGATCTTTTTCGACCCGCAGACGCACACCGATCGGGGTATAGAATTTGACGTTGTGCTCGATGGCATCGAGGAGGCATTGAAGGCGGGCCAGAGGAATTTGAACATCAGCTACCGCCTGATCATGTGCTTCCTGCGACATTTGAGCGCAGAGGCGGCGATGGCCACACTCGAGCAGGCGCTGCCGCACAAACACAGGATTCATGGTGTCGGCCTTGACTCATCGGAGAAGGACCACCCGCCGGCAAAGTTCAAAGCCGTATACGACCGGGCGCGCGATGCGGGCTTCCTGCCCGTCGCACATGCCGGCGAGGAGGGGCCGCCCGAGTACATTCGAGAGGCGCTGGATATCCTGAAGGTGGAGCGTATCGATCACGGCGTTCGTTGCCTTGAGGATGCGGACCTTGTGAAAAGGCTGGTTGCCGAGCAGGTCCCCCTCACGGTTTGTCCGCTGTCGAACGTCAAGCTGAAAGTCTTCGATACGCTGGTGGACCATAATCTTGGCGCCCTGCTGGATGCCGGGCTGTGCGTTACAATCAATTCCGACGACCCGGCCTATTTCGGTGGCTACATCGGCGAGAACTTCCTGCAGACGCAGCAGGCACTGGGCCTGAGCAGCGCGCAGCTGCAGCAACTGGCAAGGAATTCTTTCACCGCGAGTTTCCTGCCGGATGACGATATCAGTCATCATATTCACGACGTGGATCGGCTCTTCCGAGACTGAACACCGTTTTTACTCAAGCACCGACGAACCGGTAGAACCTCAGCATGACTTGGAAAACAAATGCATCGCGAATCGTGTACGACAATGCCTGGATACGAGTCCTCGAAGACGACGTAACCAACCCGGGCGGTGGCAGCAATCAGTATGCCCATGTTCGCTTCAAGAATATTGCTGTCGCTGTTCTGCCGATCGACGAGAAAGGTCATACGCGCCTTGTTGGCCAGAGCCGGTACACGCTCGGGGAATACTCCTGGGAGTTGCCGATGGGTGGATCGCCTGTTGACGAGGACCCGCTGGAGGGTGCCCGTCGCGAACTGGCCGAGGAAACCGGCCTGGTCGCTGCCGAATGGATCGAGCTGATGCGCCTGCATACGACCAATTCCATCACCGATGAGCTGGCGATCGCTTACATTGCACGCGAGCTGACTTGCGGTCAGTCGAGCCCGGAGGAAACAGAGGACATCTCGGTCAGGAGCCTGCCGGTCGGTGATGCTGTACAAATGGCACTGGACGGCGAAATCACCGATGCCGTCAGCGTCGCGACACTGTTGCGATACGCGTTCGAAAACCAAATACGGGTGACAATCTAGTTACAAGCGTTCGCGTAAGGTAACTATTGAACTACCACGAAGAATTGAACCTTGGGGGCGGAGCGGGAGACCCTTTTCCAGGCTACCCGCGCAAAGAGACGCAGATACCATGATGGCCAGCGAGAAAACACCGCTGCTGCTCGTTGAAGACGATACCAGCCTGGCTGGGTCGCTGGCTGATTTCCTGACCCAGCATGGGTACGACGTTGATTTTGCCTACAACGGTGCGAGTGGAGTCGAGCTTGCGCGACACAACGATTATGCCGTTATCGTCATGGATGTATCCATGCCGGTGATGGACGGCCTGACCGCTTGCAAGCGGCTGCGCGAAGACTATGCGGTTGATTTACCAATCATTTTCCTGACCGCCCGAGACACTCTCGATGACAAGGTTGCCGGATACTCGTCGGGCGGCGACGACTACCTGGTGAAACCTTTTGCACCGGAAGAGCTGGTCTGCCGTCTCGAGGCGTTGAGGAAGCGGCGACGCTTTTCCGGCTCGCAGGACGTAACCGCGGGCAAGATGAAAATCTATCCGACGCGTTGCCAGGTTGAGTACGCCGGAAACAAGCTCGAGCTGCGCGGAACGACATTGAAAATCCTGACGATGCTCGCGAGCTCTGCACCGCAGGTGGTCAGCCAGGAAGCGCTCGCTGCCGAGCTCTGGTCCGATGGAGAGCCGCAAAGCAAACCGCTGCGCGCGTATGTCTACCGGCTGCGGCAGTTACTCAAAGACTGTTTTGGCCACGCATTCATAGAAACCGTGTACGGCAAAGGATATCGATTTGAATATCCTGACTAGTACATTTTTTCGCCGCATGGTTTTGTTGCTGCTGCCTTTTACAGCACTGGTCATCTATGGTTACAGCGAGCTGATTGCCTTCTCGATGAGGGCGGCCGAGAATCGCACCGTGCAGGAATACCTGCGTGCGGAGTATGCCCTGTTCGAACGCCGGTTTGCTGAAACGCCAACAATGACACTGCCGTCTTCTGACAACCTCACCGCCTGGTGGGAGGATGATGCGGATCTGCCGGAGCAAATTGCAGGGCTTGAGCCGGGAGTGCATGCCCTGAGCCACAGCCGTCACCTGCTCGTCGGTGAACCCGGCGGTGCCGGGCGGCGAACCTATTTCGTGTTGAGCGAACCGGCACTCGGGTCAGGTCAGATGATTCGCTCCGAAATGGAATCGACGTTGTACCTGGCGGCCATTATTGTCTTCCTGTCCGGCGCGCTTCTCGCGGTAATCCTTGCCCGCCTGTTGTCCCGCCCGGTTCGTGCACTGGCTGAGTACATCGAATCGCCCGGTCAGGCAGATACGCTGCCACCGGGCTACGACCGCAATGACGAAATTGGTGTCCTGGGCCGCGCGCTCGGTGATCTCATCGACCGAATGGAAGCAGCACTGGGTCGTGAGAAAGCGGTTACACGTTACGCAAGCCACGACCTGCGCACCCCGGTTTCCGTTATTCGCATAGCGCTGTCGGTGCTGAAACTTCCGGATTGCGATGCTGAAACGCGCCAGAGAAACCTGCAGCGTATCGATGCGGCATGCGCCGAAATCGAGGAGCGAATTGAAGTGCATCTTTGTCTTGCGCGCGAAGGGGTGGAGCTGCCGGAGGAAAAGTGCAACCTGCGCACGATGGTCGCGGATGAGCTTGCAAAGCACTCGCATACAATCACGGCAAGACAAATCGATGTCACCATTGATGGCGAGAGTCCTGGCATACAAACCACGCGCTCGATGTTGCGACTTGTGCTGGGCAACCTGGTACAAAATGCCGTCAATCATGCAGAGCAAACAATCCAGGTCGTAGTCGGTAGCAACGAAATAGTGCTGCGAAACCCGATACCGTCGGAAGGAAGCGAACCGCCAGGCGACGGACTCGGCCTGGAGATCGTGCAACGCGTGTGCGATCGCATGGCATGGATACTGGATGCGCGGTCAGAGAGTGGCGAGTTTGTCGCCCGGGTGCAGTTTGACAGCTAAAGCCAGCACAGTGACCCGGCGACCGACCGGATCTTCCCGGACCAGCCGGCACACGGCTCGCAAGGCCGCACGAAACTCGATAATTGACGGGTAGGTGACGATGAGACAAGAGCAAATAGATGCACAGGTGTACGAACTGTACGATGAGTACTGTCACGGGGCCATCGACCGGCGTGAGTTTTTCCGGCGGGCCAGCCAACTGACGATCGCAGGCGTTTCTGCCATCGCTATGGCAAGGGCGCTGATGCCCAACTATGCAGAAGCGCAGGAAATCCAGTTTACAGACGAACGCATGAAGGCCAACTGGGTGGACTATCCGTCGCCGGGCGGCACATCCGGGAAAATGCGCGGTTACCTCGTGGCACCGGTCGGCGAAGGACCATTTCCTTCGGTGCTGGTCATGCATGAAAACCGCGGGCTGAATCCGTATGTAAAGGATGTGGCGCGGCGGTTTGCCGTTGCCGGTTTCCTTGCGCTGGCACCGGACGGACTGGCGCCGATCGGTGGATATCCGGGCAACGACGATGACGGCCGCGCGATGCAGCGCACACTGGACCAGGCGAAACTTCGCCAGGATATGGTCAACAGTGCCCGGCATGTTCGGAGTCACAAGTTGTCAAACGGCAAGCTCGGGGCAACCGGGTTTTGCTGGGGCGGCGGTACTACCAACTTTCTCGCGACGGAAATGGGTGACGAGCTTTCAGCCGGCGCACCGTTCTATGGCAGTGCCGCGGCGACCGACAAGGTGCCGCAGATCAAGGCAGCGCTGCAGATCCATTATGCGGAGCTGGATCAGCGCGTGAACGCAATGCGCCCGGAGTTCGAGGAGGCCCTCAAAGCGGCCGGCGTAAACTACGAGATGCATACCTACCCTGGCACCCGGCACGGTTTTCACAATTATTCGACACCGCGGTATCACCCGGAAGCAGCGCAACTGGCCTGGGAGCGAATGGTGGCGTTTTTCGGCGAACAGCTAAGCGGCTAGCGCGCGACTGTCAGAACCAGAAGCGCAGGCCGGCGACAAACGAAGTTTCAGCTTTCCTGTCGCCGGCAGACGCTATGTGGTTCGCCGTCTGGCCCAGCGCGGTTGTATAGGACAGGCCTACATAGGGCGCAAATTTGCGCGTGAACTCGTAGCGCACGCGCACGCCGACCGCGATTTCGTGCACGCCGCTGTAGAGCTGCAGCTCCGGTATGTCCTGGAAGGCCACACCCAGCTCGGCTCTCGGTTGTATTACCGTCTTGCGGCCAACGACAAGATCACGTTCGAACTCCATTCGGGCTGTCAGATCACCGTCCTCGGACAGGAACAGCGCGATGTCGGACTCGAACCTGTACGGAGCAAGGCCCTGCACGCCGAGGACGAGGGAGTTGACGTCGGTGCCGGCGATCTCCTGTAGACGCACGCCGGCCTGGAGGTCGAAAAATGCGGTCCACGCGCGGCTGTACAGTAGCTGCAGTTCTGCCTCTTCGGTGGAGCCGGATGCAAATTCGCCCTCGGTTTTCCACCAGAAGCGGTGATAGTCGCCACCGTAGCGCCCCTGGAAATCCCAGAGCATGTCGTCCTGGTCGCTGCGATACTCGAGCCGCTCCGCCTGCGCGAAGTTGTAGCGTTCCCCGGCACCGGCGTTGGCTGCCACGGCCAGGCTCAGCAATATCGCGAGCCGGGGCGTCATGCACCTGCTTCCGGCCGACTGACGCGCACGGCGCGCATCATGCCGGCTTTCATGTGATAGAGCAGGTGGCAATGGAAGGCCCAGAGACCCGGTTCATTTGCCGTGATATCCAGTGCAAGTTTTTCCGCCGGTTTGACATTGACCGTGTGTTTACGTGGATTGAACTCGGCATTGCCATTGACCAGTTCGACAAACATGCCGTGCAGGTGGATAGGGTGCGACATCATCGTATCGTTGACGAGGACCAGGCGGAGGCGCTCGCCATACTCGAACTCGATGGGACCGTCGACTTCCGAATACTTGTACCCGTCGAAAGACCACATATATCGGTGCATATTGCCGGTCAGGTGCAGTTCGATGCTGCGCCCGGGCTCGCGCCGGTCGCTGTTTGGCGTCAGGCTCCTGAGATCGGCGTAGGAAAGTACCCTGTGCGGTACATCGTCGAGACCGATGCCCGGGTGCTGCAGGCGGTTTGCCGGTGTGTCGACAGTATTGGCAACGCCCGGGCCGCGACGATGTTCGTGGCGAGTCACTGCTTTTGCGTGGTGTGCATGATGGCCACTTGCCTGGCGCATATTATCGTGATTCATGCCCATATCGGCCATCGTCAACAGTGGCGGCTCGCGCAGCCCGGGTACGGCGGCTACCAGACCTTCCCCGGACGCAAGCGTGCCGCGCACATAGCCGCTGCGATCCATTGATTCGGCCATGATTGTCCACGCACCGGCGCCAGGCATTACAACGACATCGTAGGTTTCTGCGACGCCAACCTGGAATTCGTCAACCTCGACAGGCTCGATATTCTGGCCGTCGTTCTGCACGACGGTCATCGGCAGGCCCGGAATACGAACATTGAAAAATGACATCGCGGAGCCGTTGATGAACCGTAAGCGGACCCGCTCGCCGGGTTCGAACAGGCCGGTCCAGTTGGCCGCAGCGTCGCGCCCGTTCATGAGATATGTGTACGTTGCAGCAGAAATATCGGCGATGTCGTACTGCGCCATGCGCATCCGCGCCCAGTCATCGAACGGCGACTGCCCGGCGGCACGATTCAGGTTGTAGTAGTCATCCGCCATCTTCAGGTTCCGGAGCAGGGCTTCCGGGTCCTCGAACGTCCAGTCAGACAGCAGGATGATGTACTCGCGTTCGTAGCGGACCGGGTCCTCGCCGGCCGGGTCGATGATCAGCGGGCCGTAGATGCCGGTTTGTTCCTGCAAACCGGAATGGCTGTGGTACCAGTAGGTGCCGTTCTGGCGAACGTCGAATTCGTAGCGAAAAGTCTCGCCCGGTGGTATGCCGTCGAAACTGATGCCGGGTACGCCGTCCATGTTGTCCGGCAGCAGCAGGCCGTGCCAGTGAATCGACGTATCCTCGGCGAGGCGGTTGCTGACGTTCAGGACGACCCGCTGGCCCTCCTGCAGACGCACCAGCGGCCCCGGCAGTGTGCCATTGACAGTGGTCGCGATTCCCTGCTGGTCGCCCAGCACGAACGGCGAGTTACCAATTTCCAGGTCCCATGCGTCCTGGTACGGCCTCGCCGGTTGCAATGCAGCGCGCGCCCAGATGGGCAGCGGCAAGGATGCGGCCAGCGCAGCGCGTAAAATAGAGCGCCGGGAAAAGTTTACCCGGTTGTCTATGAGAAACTGCAACTCTGCACGCCCCTCTGCGATGCCAACAAATTCGTATCCCCGATCCGTATGACAGTGTGTCAGGGAGGCCGATAGTGCGTCCAGTCCGGCCGAGGCTCGCCGGTCGAAATGGGTGCTGCCATTCGTTGGCAGTTCGTGTAGCCTGCGCGGATGAGAACTCGCTATGTAATCGTTACCATCTGCGCTATCGCGGGGGCCAGCACGGCCACTGCCGACAGCGTTATTGACGAAATTGTCGTCACCAGTACCCGTACACCGGCACAACTGATTTCGAATATCGGCAATATCTCGGTGTTCGACCGGTCTGCGATCGAAGAAGTGAGTCATATTCATATTTACGAACTGATGACCCGTGCCGCCGGTGTCTGGATCGGTCGCGGCAGCGGCCAGGAGAGCCTGCCGTCTATCCGTTCCCCGGTACTGACCGGCGCGGGTTCCTGCGGTGCATTCCTGACGCTGGAAGATGGCGTGCCGACCCGGCCCAACGGCTTTTGCAATGTCAACCAGATGTTCGAGATCAATACCGAACTTGCCCAGTCGATCGAGGTCATTCGCGGACCGGGCAACGCACTCTACGGTTCCAATGCACTGCACGGCACGATGAATGTCCTGTTGCCGGAGCCACTGGCGGATTCCGGTCCGCAGGCGAACCTTGAACTCGGCCCGTACGATTTCGTGCGCGTCGCGGGTTCGGCCAGCACCGGCGGCTCGGCACCGCTCGCCGTTGGTGGCACCTACTCGAATGATGGTGGTTTTCGGGATGATTCCGGCTATTGGCAGTACAAGGGATTCGCCAAGAAGACCTGGGGCCTGCAGCAGGGTGACCTGACAGCGGGCATCAGTTTCAGCGACCTGGCGCAGGACACAGCCGGGTTCATCCTGGGCGAAGATGCGTACAAGGACCCGTCGCTGAGCCGAGGCAACCTGAACCCGGAAGCGTATCGCGATGCCAGCAGCCAGCGCTTGGTCGTTCGCTGGAACCGGCCGGGCGAGCAGTACGACCTCGACATCCGCCCGTACCTGCGGCACTCCGAAATGGAATTCCTGCAGCATTTCCTGCCAGGCAAGCCGCTGGAAGAAAACGGCCAGGTCAGTGCAGGCGTGCTGGCGAGCGCTCGCCGCGATACCGAAAACTTGTCAATCGTTTATGGCGTGGACCTCGAGTTTGCCGATGTCTATCTTCGCGAGACCCAGGACGGCGAAACCGAAGGTTCGGATTTCCTGCGCGAAACCCGACCCGAGGGCAAGCACTATGATTTCGATGTACAGAGTATTGGCGGAGCAGCGTATGTCCAGGCGGAGCGCCGCTGGACGCCTCGCCTGAGTATTTCTGCCGGTTTGCGTGCCGAGTACGTCCGCTATGACTACCGCAACAACATGCTGACGGGCAATACGCGTGACGACGGCACTCCCTGCGGGTTTGGCGGCTGCCTGTATACGCGGCCGGGCGATCGTGAGGACAGCTTCAGCAACCTGGCGCCGAAGCTGGGGTTCCTGTACCGGCTGTCCGACCAGGCAACATTGTATGCCAACCTCGCGCGCGGCTTTCGCGCGCCACAAATGACCGAGCTGTATCGTCTGCAAAGCGGACAGGTGGTTGCGGATATCGATTCCGAACTGATCGACTCGGTTGAGTTCGGCTGGCGCAAGGCGGCTGATCGCTGGAGCGCGGATGTTGCCGCGTTCGCCATGCGCAAGAAAAACAGCGTCTACCGGGATGCGGACGGATACAACGTCAGTGGTGGCCGCAGCCGCCATGTGGGCGTTGAGCTCACTTCTGACATCTTCCTGCACGATCGCTGGTCGCTGGCTTTCAACGGCACATGGGCACGGCACACCTACGATTTCGATGCGGTTGCTGCCCAGGGCGAAACATTCGTTGCCGGCCGCGATGTCGACACGGCGCCGCGTTGGCAGGGCAGTGTGGAGCTCCGCTATCGCGGTGACGGGCGCATCGACGGGGCGCTGCAGTGGGTGTCACTCGGTGAGTATTACCTCGATGCCGAGAATCAACATACCTATCCCGGCCATGACATCGGCAACCTTCGCATCGGCTACGAAATCGACAAACGCTGGTCGGTTTCCTTTCGGCTGAACAACATCACCGATGTCGCGTATGCCGATCGGGCCGATTATGCTTTCGGCAACTACCGCTATTTCCCGGGGCGAGGCAGGGAACTGTTTGTGCAACTGCAATATGCGGGAGAGCGCTGAACGCGGAGACATGGCTGCTATGTTCGGGTTCACAAGCAAATGTGATTCGACCGATGCAGAGACAAATCGCCCTTGCAATAGTTCTGCTGTCGGCGGGTAGCGCGGCCGCTGACGTGTGGGGCCCGAACATCGGATCGGACCGTTACCGGAATGTGATAATTTTCTCCGACCAGTCGGGTTCCGATGGCAAGGTCTGGCTTGTAAATGCATTCGCGAGAATCCGGGCCGGAACTAATAGCGTACTGCACGTGGCGGAAATGCGCCCGGGAGAAAATCGCATCGTGCTCGCCCAGGGCGACACGGATATCAACGGTCCGCACCAGGGTGCCTGGATCGAACTGGTTTATCCATTTCCAGGAACATCTCGCCTAAGGCCGAATCGTAAATATGCAACCGATGCGCTGGCAGGATGGTCGGCCGGTCATCGGCGTTGACGAGGACGGCACCGGCATACCGGTGTCCGCCTGGCCCGATATGTTGGTCAGCTGGATGCGCTCGGGCACCCGGGAGCACTGATCCGCCGTTTGTCCTGGCGCGTCTAGCGTTGTACGCGCCCCGAACCGTCGCCACCCATCAGCTTCTCGACTTCATCACGGCTGACGCGATTGAAGTCACCCGAGATCGAGTGTTTCAGGCAGCTCGCGGCGACGGCAAAGTCC
>JAUIDP010000058.1 GCA_030429005.1 Gammaproteobacteria bacterium
CCGTACTTTTGCTGGTAGGTGTAGTCCGCATGGCCGGGACGGAATTTGTCCTTGATGTCGCCGTAGTCGCGCGAGCGCTGATCAACATTTTCGATCACTAGGCCGATCGGGGTCCCGGTGGTCACACCTTCGAAGACACCGGACAGGATTCGGACCTGGTCCGGCTCCTTGCGCTGGGTCGTATGCCGTGACTGGCCCGGCCGGCGTCGATCCAGGTCAGCCTGGATATCCGCTTCGGTCAGCGACATACCCGGCGGACAGCCGTCGACGATGCAGCCCAACGCCCGCCCATGGCTCTCACCAAACGTGGTGACAACAAAACTCCGCCCGATGCTGTTACCCGACATCTTCTAAAAACCTTCCAGATCTTCTTTTCGCAAGAGAAATACGCCAGACCCGCCATGCTCGAACTCCAGCCAGACAAATGCAACACCTGGATACTGATTTTCGAGTGCGGCGGCGCTATTTCCGACTTCGCAGACGAGAATACCGCCATCATTCAGATAATTCGCGGCTTCACTGAGGATGACTTTGACACAATCGAGTCCGTCTTTTCCGGCTGCAAGTCCCAGTTCCGGTTCGTGGCAGAACTCGCTGCTGCGTGCATCCATGTCATGCTGGTCGACGTACGGCGGATTACTGACCACCAGGTCATATTGCCTGTTGCTTAGCGCTGCGAAAAAATCGGACTCAACCGCCCGCACACGGTCGCCAAGCTCGTAGCGATCGATGTTTCGCTGTGCCACCTCGAGTGCATCCGGTGAAATATCGATGGCATCGACAGTCGCTCTCGGAAAGGCCAGGGCCAGCGCAATCGCGATGCAGCCACTGCCGGTACCCAGGTCGGCCGCCGCACTGACAGAATTTTCTGCCAGCCATGGCGCAAAGCGCGCTGCGATGAGTTCCGCAATCGGCGAGCGCGGCACCAGCACGCGCTCGTCGACATAGAACTCCAGCCCGGCAAACCAGGCCTGGTTCAACAGGTAGGCCATCGGTATGCGTTCGGCAATGCGCCGATCGGCCAGCTCACCTACACGCTTCGCAGCAGCAGCCGGCACGGTCATGGCGTAGGCGGCCCGCGCATTGTCGTGCGTCAATTCCAGCACAGCAAAGACCAGCCATGCTGCTTCGTCGAGCGCATTGTCCGTGCCATGCCCATAGGTCAGGCCTGCCGCCTCGAACCGGGCTGCGACCTCTTGAATCAATTGCGCGACGGTTGGCTGTTCGCGCTCGCCTTGTTCTTGCTCCGACATATATCAAGGAGTGTGTATCATTGCGTCCATGGACTCGAGAAAATTTTTCCTGGCGGCGATCGCGGTCGTCGCCATTGTCACGGGCGTCTGGATGTCGACCCGCCTGCTCAGCTCGCCGTCGGTGCCGCTGACTGCAACGCTGTTGCCAGCCCCGACCGAACTCGCTGAGTTCTCGCTGCTGGCTGACGATGGCAGCCGTTTTTCACGAGAAGATTTCCAGGATCACTGGAACCTCGTTTTTTTCGGCTTCACCCATTGTCCGGACATCTGCCCGATTACGCTACAGGTCCTCGCCAATGCCCGCAGGATGATGCAGGAACAGGGCGTTGACGACCTGCCGAGAATCGTACTGGTCAGTGTCGACCCGGAACGTGATTCGCCTGCGGTCCTGGCGCCGTACGTCGCGCATTTTGGCGATGCGACAGTGGGCATCACCGGCGACCTCGCAGAGATTCGCAAGCTGACCGACGGGCTGGGCATATTCTTTGAAAAATCGGGTGACGCAGATGGCGACTACGCCGTGGATCACTCCTCGGTAGTGATCGTGATCAATCCACAGGGCAAGTTTCACGCCTTGTTCGGCGCGCCGCACAAAGCCGAAAACTTTGCCCACGACTTGCCGATACTGATGTCACGGTCATGAGATCAGCAGTCTCGCTGCTTGCTCTGCTGTGCTTGCTCTGTGCCTGTTCGGACGAGCGGGCGCCGCTGACAGTGACCTCCGTACGGCTTGCGCCAACGATGCCGGGCATGAATATGGGTGCCGCGTACCTGGAGCTCAACAACCACAGCGCGCAGGACATACGGATTACACGTGTCTCCAGTCCGGAGCTGAGAAGTGTCGAAATGCATGAGTCCGTCCAGGAGAACGACATCTCCAGGATGGTCAAACTGCCAGAGGTAGTCGTCCCGGCCGGCAAGACACTGGTCTTCGAACCGGGCGGCAAGCACCTGATGGTGCGCTACCCGGAGCAACGCACCACACCCGTCACGCTGAACTTCTACGCAGACGATGCGTTGTTGTTGTCAGTCAGCGCCAGCTTTTCGGACTGATATCCCATGCGCGCCCGACTCTTTGCTTTCCTGCAGTACCTCTTGCCGAAGTATTTGCTGACCGGTCTCGTCTACCGCCTCGCGCGCATCCGGTCGGTTGCGTTCAAGAATTTCCTGATCAGCCGTTTTGTGCGGTTGTATGACGTTGACACGAGCGATATCAAGCTGGAAATGCCCGGCGACTTCGCCACGTTCAATGATTTTTTCGTGCGTGAGTTGCAAGCCGGCGCCAGGCCCGTGGACGCAGATCCCCAGGCCATTGTTTCGCCGGTCGACGGTACTGTCAGCCAGGCGGGCCGGCTACGGAACGATACGATACTGCAGGCCAAGGGCATCGACTACGCACTCGACGATCTGCTGGCGACCAACCTCGACGAGGCCCGCGAGTTTGCCGATGGCTCGTTTGCAACGATCTACCTTGCACCGTACAACTATCACCGCGTGCATGCGCCGCTGGGTGGCACGCTGCAGTCCGCTACTTATGTCCCCGGCGACCTGTTCAGCGTGAATGCGGCGACAGCAGCACATATCCGCGGTTTGTTCGCGCGCAACGAGCGCCTCGTGCTGCATTTCCATACCGACCAGGGCCCGGCTGCCGTCATACTTGTCGGCGCTCTGAATGTCGGCAGCATCACGACGCCGTGGACCGGCGAGGTCCGTCCGCGGCAACGAGGCGTTGCCGAAGTCATCAACCTGCCCGACGGTCCTGTACGACTTAGGAAAGGTGAGCTGCTCGGCTGGTTCAACATGGGCTCGACGGTCATTGTGTTGATGCCGCGGGATGCCGGCAGTTGGAGCGAAAAACTGCGCGCCGGCAACACACTGCGTATGGGCGAGCCGATCGGCCGCCTTTCCGGCTGAAGCGCATGCCCGGGTGGCGCCCCACGTCCGGTCCTGATACAGCGCAGCGGAGATCTGCCATGCTGGCGCGCGTACGCGACTATTTTGGCCGGCAGGGCGTCTTGGAAGTCGACACCCCGATTTTGAGCGCCTACGCCACGTCGGACCCGAACATCGACAACTTCGTGACAGCCGGCAAGTTGCCGCGCTACCTGCACACCTCCCCGGAGTCCGCCATGAAATGCCTGCTTGCAGCGGGCTACCCGGATATCTACTCGATTTGCCGCGTGTTTCGTGACGGCGAGTCCGGGCCACGCCACCTGCCGGAGTTCACGATGCTCGAGTGGTATCGTCGCGGCTTCCAGCTGCGGAATATCGTAGCCGATACGACAGCCCTGATTGCCGCCTGCCTGCAGGATGACAACTTGTCGATATCCTCACAAATTGTTGATTACGCAGATATTTTTCGAGAATCAGCCGGTATCGATGTCTTCGCGGCAACGGCCTGTGAACTGGCCGACGCGGCCGGCGCCGACGAGTCGCTGCGTCGCTCGCTAGGCGATGACCGGGCCGCCTGGCTCGATTACCTGCTGGTCTCGCAGATCGCGCCAGCGTTCGCGCCTGACTCACTAACGGTGTTGCAGCACTACCCGGCGCCGCAGGCGGCGCTGGCCAGGACCTGTCCCGGCGACCCGAGGATCGCCGATCGCTTCGAGGTGTTTTACGGTACGCTCGAACTGGCAAACGGCTATGTCGAACTCACCGATGCTGATGAACAGCGGCAACGATTCGACAATGACACCGCTGCCCGGCTGTCAGCCGGCAAGGACCCGGCCCCGGTCGACGAGTTATTGCTGGCGGCGCTGGAGGAAGGCCTGCCGGAATGTGCCGGTGTGGCAGTTGGCTTCGAGAGATTGCAGATGATTCATGACGGAACCGACAACATCGCCAGCGTCGTGACTTTTGGCGAACGTGGGGCTATAGATGCAAACTGACTTCGACCTGCTGCAGTCGCAACTGCAGGCGTTGCTGGACAACGAGACCGATACGCTCGCCAATACCAGCAACTTTGTTGCCCTGCTCAACAATGCGCTGGACGATATCAACTGGATTGGTGTCTATGTATTGCGCGGCGAAGAACTCGTGCTCGGCCCGTTCCAGGGTCTCGCCGCGTGTGTGCGGATTCCACTCGGCAAGGGTGTCTGCGGCACCGCTGCCAGGCTACTCGAGACACAACGTGTGGCCGATGTACACGAATTTCCGGGACATATCGCCTGCGACGCGGCGTCGCGCTCGGAACTGGTCGTGCCATTGCTGGTAAACAACGAACTGGTGGGTGTGCTGGACATCGACAGTCCGAGCAAGAATCGATTCAGCGCGGCTGACCAGGCCGGCATCGAATCGCTATGCCGCACGTTCTGTGCGACACAAACAGATTTTTCGCTCTAGACCGGCCTACTTGACGCGCGAGACATACTCGCGCGAACGCGTATCGACCTTGATCACCTCACCCTGGTCGACAAACAGCGGTACACGCACTACCGCGCCGGTCGACAACGTCGCAGGCTTGCCGCCGCCGCTCGCCGTGTCGCCCTTGACACCAGGGTCCGTAGCGGTGATTTCGAGTTCGACAAAATTCGGTGCCTGCACCAGCAGCGGCGAGTTGTTCCACAACGTTACCAGGCAAATATCGCCATCGCTGATCCAGTCACTTGCGTCGCCAATGGCATTGCTGTCCGCCGCGTATTGCTCGAATGTATCCGGCACCATGAAGTGCCAGAACTCGCCGTCGGCATACAGGTACTGCATATCGGTTTCCATGACATCCGCGGCTTCGACGCTCTCTCCGGATTTGAATGTCTTGTCGACTGTCTTGCCGGTTTTCAGGTTACGAATTCGCACGCGATTGAATGCCTGGCCTTTGCCGGGCTTGACGAACTCGTTCTCGACGATGACGCAGGGGTCATTGTCGATGATGATCTTCAGACCGGACCGGAATTCGTTTGTGCTGATACTGGCCATTTTTATCGCTCTCTTGGGGTGGCTGGCGGCAGCTATCATACCGGAGTATCAGCCGGGCGACAGCCTCGGGCGGATTGACGCCAAAATGCCGCTTGCGAGCCCCGGAAACTTGATATCCGTCACGGTTTTGCAAGCCGAAAAACGGTCTCAACCCGCGTCGGTGCTAGACTCGACCTTCTTTAACAAAATCCGGGTTCCATGGAAGAAGCCGGTCCGCTGCAAGGAACGCATTTGAACGGGCACCAAAGTATTTCGATCGCTGTCCTGACCGAGAACCAGGACGATGTGGCACAAATCAACGGGACGCTGCGCGATGCCGGTCACGCCGCGCAATGCCACTGGATCGACAAACCCGGCAAGCTCGGTGAAACCTTCGCAGCAGAGAACGTCGAACTCCTGATCGTCAATTGCGATCGCTACCCTGATTCGCTGCGGCAGATCGTCAAGGAAAAAGACTGCTTCAACCCCGAGGTCCCCGTCATCGCGGTGCAGGAAGAGGCCAGCGAAAAGGCTATCGAGTCGGCTATGCGTCACGGCGCCTGCGATCTCGTGTCGGCATCGCGCAAAGGCCGGCTGCAGTCAGTCGTTTCGCGCGAGCTGCGCGCACTGCGCGTTGAGCGCGCGTTGAATTCGACCATCCATTCAGCGACCGAGTACAAGAAGCAACTCAAGGACTACATGCAAGCATCGACCAGCGCAATTGCGCTGGTGCAGGACGGCATCATCACTGACATCAACGCTGCCTGGCTGGCCCTGTTCCGCTCGGCGAGCAACGACGAAGTCGTTGGCCTGCCGCTGATGGATAACTTTGACAAGGAATCACATGCAGCAATCAAGGGAGCATTGATCGCTGCGATCAATGGCAAGTGGCAGAGCGGCGAGAAACTGGTTGCCAGGTCGCAGGTCATGCACGATGACTCTGACGAGGTCCACCTCGAGTTCACCAAGTATGTATTTGACGACGGCCCATGCGTCAAGATCATTATTACGCCTTCGGAACAACCGTCACAGGAGCCGACCAAGCTCGTACATGACGCATTGAAGCGCGACCCGACCACCTTGCTGTTTCACCGCTCGCAATTTCTCGAGCGTGTGAAGAAGCGGCTGCGCAAGAAACCGTCGTCCGGACTGCATGCCCTGGCCTACATCCGCATTGATCACTTCGAAAAAGTCTGTGCGAACGTCGGTTATCTCAACTCGGAAGAAGTACTGGCGCAGTTTGCCGAAGCCGTGCGCAAGCGCATGCACCCGCGTGACGTTGCCGGGCGCTTCGAAGGCACCACGATCATGGTGCTGTTGGAGCGCGGCAGCGCACGTGATGCCGAGGCCTGGGGCAAACAGTTGTGCCAGAGCATCCAGGCGCTGACTTTCGATGTTGACGACCGGTCCACCCAGCTTACCTGCACGGTCGGGGTTTGCGCAGCCAACGAAGTTTTCAGCACGATGGAACACTTTGTCGCGGCGACTGTTGCTGCTCATCGCCAGGGACTTGAGGCGGGTGGCAACCAGGCCTGCCTCAGCAATGCCGGCGACGAAGATACCAAGCAACGCGAGTTCGATGCGATCTGGGTGCGCCACCTGCGTGCAGCTTTAATGGAAAACCGCTTCCGTCTCGCCCAGCTGCCGATCGCCGGTCTGCGCAGCGACGGCATCGAAATGTACGACCTGCTCGTGCGCATGCTGGATGAACAGGGCAATTCGGTTCTGCCGTCTGAGTTTCTGCCGGCCGCCGAGCGCAACAAGATGATGAAGAATATCGATCGCTGGGTCGTCAAGAATGCCGTCGCCTTCTGCGAAGGGTCGGAGGCCGACCGGGTTTTCGTGCGCCTCTCGACGCAGTCTATCCTCGACCCATCCACTGTCGACTGGATGGATGCCGAGTTCGAGCAAAAGGAGTTTGACTGCTCCCGGCTGGTCATGCAGGTGCCCGAGCGCGACGCCGCCAGGCACATCAAGCAGGTACAGACGATCGTCAAGCAGTTGCGCAAGATGGGCATCGGTTTCGCCCTCGAACACTACGGCATCGATCGGGAGAAATTCCAGATTCTCGACATCCTGAAGCCTGACTACATCAAGATCGACGGCGAGTTGATGCACGCGCTGATGACCGACACCGACACGCAACACAGTGTCGAGGTCATCGTCAGTGCCGCGCGCAAACGGCAGATCAAGACAATTGCCGAGCGCGTCGAAAACGCGAATGCCATGGCAGTACTGTTCCAGCTCGGCCTCGATTTTATGCAGGGACATTATGTTCACGAACCGGAAGTGGTTTTACAGGACTCGCCGACGAGCAAGCAAACATCGTTGGCCGAACTTGCTGCCGCCAATTCCAACTAACTGTTTTGCAATGAAAAACCTGGCTACGGTGACAAACAGGAAGTGTGACACAGGTCACAGGGCAAAGCCGGAACCAGCCGCTAACGGCTTGGCACTTCGCTCTATAGAATGACCGGGGTTGCAGCAACGAAGCCGAATGGAGTTCACGCAGTGAAAAAATCGACCGCCAATATTTCCACCCTGGTTGCCGTCGGCGGCAGCCTGGTTGCGTTGCCCGCAGCCGCGATCGAACTTGGCGACGTGCAGGTTCGCTCGCACCTTGGCCAGCCACTGCGAGCCAGCATTGCATACGCGCTTGCGCCGAACGAAGCGATCTCCGGGACCTGCGTGTCGGTGCACAGCGGCCACCTGCCTGGCGGTGTGCCGGGTATCGGTGAGGCAACCGTCAGCGTCGCGAACGGCATTATCTCGATTTCCGGCAAGACGGCGATTCGCGAACCGCTCGTTACAATGCGGCTGGATATTCGCTGCCCCTATGCTGCACAAATCAGCCGTGACTACACGATGCTGGTCGACCCGGCATTCATTGAAGAAAGGACAGTGGCTTCACCAGCGCCTGCCGTTCGCTCCAATGTGGCGGCGGCTGCAAACACTGCGGCGCCAGCAGTCGCTCCGCGGCCTGCGACCGGCAACGAGCCGGTCCGTGAAGGTACGCGGTACCAGGTGCAGCCCGGCGAAACACTCAGCGAAATCGCCCAGCGCATCGTCGACCGCCCGGTGGCCCTCTGGCCTGCGGTCAACGGCATTTTTGCGGCAAACCCGGATGCCTTTCTCGACAGCGACCCGAACAAGCTGAAAGCCGGCAGCTGGCTGACGATACCGGACTTCGGGGCTGCTGCACCGCTGAGCATCGCGCCCTCGGCGCCGCTTGCCGCAGAATCTGCTGCAGAATCCGCTCCGCCGCAGCAGGCGGACCTGGCAAAAAGCAGCCTGTATACCGGCGCAACTGCCGAGCAGACGGCTGTTCCAGTTGCCCGGGAACAAGCTGCACCGCTGGAACTCCAGGTGCCCGAGCCGTCCCAGTTGCCGGCTGCAGAAGTCATCGATATTCCGGACACCGGGATCGCCGTGCCGCCACCACAAGCTGCATCGCCAAATGTCCCGACTGCGCGCGTTCAGCGAACGGCGGCTGCGGATGCCGGCAGCAACTGGATGCTGTGGCTAGCCGGTGCCGGCATTGCCATCATCGCCCTGCTGCTGTTGTTCGGACGCCTGGTGCGCAGCCGATTCGGCTCGTCGCCGATCGGCGAAGCCGTACCGCGGGAGCGCCGCCAGCCTGACAGCAGCCGCACGCTGGAAGTCGTCAGCGAGATGGAAGTCTCGATCGGCGAACTCGACGAGACGCAGGAAAACCTCGCACTGGACGCCGACCTGATCATCGGCAGCGGTTTGCAGAACGCTGACGAAGTTGACATCGCACAGGACTTTGGGTTCGCGGCGACGACACATCTCGATCACGAACTGACCGAGGACATGGTCAGCGACAGCGAAGAAAGCGAAGCGGAAACGGACATCATTCCACCGCTGAACATCGAAGCGCAGTCCATCCTTGAAAGCGAAGTGTTGCCGGATGCGGCCGGGGAAAACAGCGACGAAGACGACTACGACATGTCGGTAATCGTCGATGCGACCAAGATGCCGGATCCCGAAGAGGTCACATTGAAGGACCTGGAAGCCGTGCAGGTCGAGACGGGTGACGACACGCTGCTGACGGACGACTACACCGTCAGCTCCGAAGTTGACTACACGGTTCTCGAGCAGGATTACGAGGACGAACTCAGCGCAACACAGGCGCTGAATGAGGAAATCGCACGTGCTGCCGCCGAACTCGCGGACGACCTGGACGTCAGCGACAGCGATACTTCGCACGCGTCGACGATTTCCGCCCTCGATGTCTCTGCCCTCGACGTCACGGCCCAACTGCCCGCAAACGACGATGACGATGCCAGCGACGATGACGATGTGACGGCCAGGTTTCGGGCCGAGCGCGGCGCCTAGGCCACATTCGCTGCGGCATAACTAGTCGGGCATCACTCCGACGAGTCGATCGACGTTACGCCAGCCGCGCGGCAGCATGCTGCCACGCAGGGCACGCTCGCCATAATAGTGGTCAGTGTCGTTCCACTTGATCGTCATCATGCGCTCGCCGCAATAGACCTGTAAGTTGCCATCTTCCGGCACTACTGCCGCCGCCAGCATTTTTTCTTCGCCGCTGCTGTACTTCTTGCCGGGAATGTTGATCAGCTTGTTGCCTTTGCCCTTGGCCAGCTCCGGCAACTCGTCCATCTCGAACAGCAGCAGGCGACCGATTGACGTAACGGCGGCAATCAGGCACTCGGCATCCGCCGGCACCGGCGCGGGTACGACGGCGCGCCCGCCGGCAGGTACGCGCAGGATTGCCTTGCCTGCCTTGTTGCGAGTCACCAGGTCCTGGAGCGTTGCAATGAAGCCATAACCGGCATCGCTGGCGAGCAGGTATTTCTGCCCGGCGTCGCCGATCATCGCACCGCAGAACTCCGCACCGTCGGGCGGCTTGAAGCGACCGGACAGCGGGTCGCCCTGGCCGCGCGCCGACGGCAGCGTACCGGCCATGACACTGTAAACCCGACCGGTACTGTCAATGAACATGGCCAGCTGGTTGCTGCGCCCCATGGCCTGCGCAAGATAGCCGTCGCCTGCCTTGTAGCTCAGCGACAAAGCATCGACGTCGTGGCCTTTGGCGGCACGGGCGAACCCCCGCCGCGACAGAATCACGGTAACAGGCTCGCTGGACACCAGTTGGGTTTCGTCCAGTGCCTGCGCCGCGTCCCGCTCGACTATGGCCGTGCGACGGGCGTCGCCATATGCTTCTGCGTCTTCGAGGATTTCCTTCTTGATCAGGGTCTTCAATCGCGCCGCACTCTTCAGCGTCTTTTCGAGGCCGTCGCGTTCTTCATTCAGTTCTTCCTGCTCGCCCTTGATCTTCATTTCCTCGAGCCTGGCGAGGTTCCTGAGGCGCAGGTTCAGGATGGCTTCGGCCTGGATATCGGTCAGTTTGAACCGTTTCATCAGCACCGGCTTGGGCTCGTCCTCTTCACGGATAATCTTGATTACCGCGTCAATACTGAGGTAAGCGATCAGCAAGCCGTCGAGAATATGCAGCCGATCGACCACAATTTGCAAGCGATGATTGAGCCGCCGCTTGACTGTCTCCTGCCGGAATTTCAGCCATTCGCTGAGGAGGCTGACCAGGTCGAATGCGCGGGGCCGGCCTTCGAGATCAATAATATTCATATTGACCCGTACCGTGCGTTCGAGCGACGTGGTCGAAAACAGGTGAGACATCAGCTCATCCTTGTCGACACGGTTCGACCGTGGGCTGATGACCAGGCGGGTCGCTTCCTCGTGATCCGACTCGTCGCGCAGATCGTCAACCTGCGGCAGCTTCTTGTTGCGCATCTGCGTCGCGATCTGCTCCAGGACTTTGCCGCCCGATACCTGGTACGGCAGTGCCGTAATCACAATATCGCCGTCTTCGATCTTGTAGGACGCCCGCAGGCGCAGCGTGCCGCTGCCGGTCTGGTAAATCTGCCTGATATCGTCGCGCGGAGATACCAGTTCGCCGCCAGTCGGGTAGTCCGGGCCCTTGATGTGCTTCATCAGCGCGGCGACTGTTGCCTTTGGATTGTCGACGAGGTGGACCAGCGCGCTGGCGACTTCATTGAGGTTGTGAGGCGGCACGTCCGTGGACAATCCCACGGCAATACCGGTGGTACCGTTCAGCAACAGGTTGGGCAGCCGGGCCGGCAATACAACCGGCTCGGGGATCGTGCCGTCAAAGTTCGGCACCCAGTCCACGGTGCCGTGAGCCAGTTCCTGCAACAGGCTTCTGGCGTATGGCTCCAGGCGCGACTCGGTGTATCGCATGGCCGCAAACGACTTGGGATCGTCCGTCGAGCCCCAGTTGCCCTGCCCGTCGATAATCGGGTAGCGATAGGAAAAATCCTGCGCCATCAGGACCATTGCTTCGTAGCAGGCAGAGTCGCCGTGCGGATGAAATTTGCCGATCACGTCGCCGACGGTCCGCGCCGATTTTTTCGGTTTCTGGCCGGCTGACAGGCCCAGCTCGCTCATCGCGTAGATAATCCGACGCTGCACCGGCTTCAGTCCGTCACCGATCTGCGGCAATGCACGATCGAGAATGACGTACATCGAATAGTCGAGGTAGGCCTTCTCGGTGTAGTCCTTCAGCGCCTGTTGCTCGACGCCTTCGAGATTCAAACTGTTTTGCATGTTTATACCTCGGCGAGGTTGCCCTTGGTTTCCAGCCACTTGCGCCTGTCCTTGGCACGTTTCTTGGCCAGCAACATGTCCATCACCTGGTCGGTCTTGTCCTTGCCGCTGACGGTAAGTTGCACCAGGCGACGCGTGTCGCGGTTCATCGTGGTATCGCGTAGCTGCATAGGGTTCATCTCGCCGAGGCCCTTGAATCGCGTTACGGTCACTTTGCCACGCATTTTCTCCGCCTCGATGCGATCGAGGATTCCCTTGCGTTCGCTGTCATCCAGCGCATAGAAGACTTCCTTGCCGACATCGATGCGAAACAGTGGCGGCATTGCAACGTAGACATGCCCGGCGAGTACGACTTCGCGAAAATGGCGCAGGAACAAGGCGCACAACAATGTCGCGATATGCAGGCCGTCGGAATCCGCGTCGGCAAGTATGCAGATCTTGTGGTAGCGCAGGTTGTCGAGCTTGGCATCGCCGGGATCGATACCCAGCGCGACGCTGATGTCATGCACTTCCTGTGACGCGAGAATCTCTGCCGAGTCGACTTCCCAGGTATTCAGAATCTTGCCACGCAGCGGCATGATGGCCTGGGTGTTGCGATCGCGGGCCTGTTTCGCCGAACCGCCGGCGGAGTCGCCTTCCACGAGGAATATTTCACACAACTCCGGTTCCTGCGACGTGCAATCAGCCAGCTTGCCGGGAAGCGCCGGTCCCGACACGATCTTCTTGCGGACCACTTTCTTCGCGGCCTTCAGGCGTTTTTGTGCCTTGTTGATTGCCAGCTGCGCGATCTGGTCGCCGGTCTCCGGGTGCTGGTTCAGCCAGACCGAAAAACTGTCCTTGATTACGCCGGTGACAAACGCCGCGGACTCACGCGATGACAACCGCTCCTTTGTCTGCCCGGAAAACTGCGGGTCTTCGAGCTTGACGCTGAGTACGAAGCTCAGGCCGTCCCAGACATCTTCGGGTGCGATCGTCACGCCGCGAGGCAGCAGGCTGCGAATATCGGCAAATTCACGGATCGCATTGGTCAGGCCGGTGCGCAAACCGTTGACGTGCGTGCCGCCTTGCGCCGTAGGAATCAGGTTGACGTAGCTCTCGGTGACCAGCTGTGCGCCCTCTGCCTGCCATGCCAAGGCCCATTCCACGGCCTCGTTGTTACCGGCAAGCTCGCCGGCAAACGGATCCGCCGGCAGAATTTCTGCCTTGCCGATTGCTTCCAGCAAGTACTCCTCGAGCCCGCCCGTGTAGCACCACTCGATCTTTTCCTTGGGCTGCTCGACCTTGAGTCGCACAGTCAGCCCCGGACAGAGCACCGCCTTGGCTTTCAGCGCATGTTTCAACCGCGATACGGATATTTTGGTCGAATCAAAATATTGCGGGTCGGGCCAGAAGCGTATCGTGGTGCCGGTATTGGCTTTGCCGACCTTGCCAACCACTTCGAGCTTGCCGCGCTTCTTGCCGCCGGCGAAACTCATGTTGTATTCGTTGCCGTCGCGGCGAATCCAGACTTCGAGATTCTTCGATAGCGCGTTGACGACGGAAACTCCGACGCCGTGCAAACCGCCGGAGTACTGGTAGTTCTTGTCCGAAAACTTGCCACCGGCATGCAGGCGGGTCAGGATCAGTTCGACACCGGGTATTTTTTCTTTAGGATGCTTGTCCACCGGCATGCCGCGGCCATCGTCTACAACCTCCAGCGAGCCGTCCTTGTACAGCGTCACCTCGATTTTCTTGCAGTGACCGGCAAGTGCTTCGTCAACACTGTTGTCAATCACTTCGTGTGCGAGATGGTTCGGCCGGGAAGTGTCTGTGTACATGCCGGGTCGGCGCCGCACAGGCTCCAACCCACTCAGGACTTCGATGTCCGCCGCGTCGTAGCGTTTAGCCATTGATCAGATTTTCAGAGGTTGCCCAGAAGCACGGCAGATTCTAGCTTGAATGCCGGCGGCTTGCATGATTAAAAAAGGTCGTTTCTAGGCGAGGTCCTGCAGCAGCGAGTCACGAACATTGGCGTCGACCGGATCGATTTCGACCTGGTAGTTGTCGTGGCTGATGCCTGCCTTCAGTGCCGCCCCGCCTTTCAACGCTGCGACCTGTTGCGGGTCGAGCTCGAAGCGCAGGAAATGCACCGCCGACGTTTTGGCCTGGTCGGCACGATCCATGTCTTCATCGGCGATGGCCATGCACCGCGGCAGGTCCCCGATCTGCATATAGACGCAGTCCTCGATACCGACAAGTTGCTGCAACATTGCGCGGCGTTCCTCGGCATCCGGAAATTCAATCATGAACGTGGCTTTCCAGTTCGAGCCGTCCGGAATCAGCGGGTTGTATGCCTCCAGTTCCTCGTTGATTCCCGGCGCCTCGAAAATCTTTTCGATGCGCAGCATCTCCTGCACCTGGTATTGCATCGTCAGACGGTCTTCGAAATACAACGCTGCGTTGGTGCCCAGGGCAATGCGTCGGTTGCGCTTGTGCTGCAGCACTTTTGCACGGAAATCGTCACGGACTTCGGCGTATTTTTCCAAGCTGAAGAGGTCTTCTCGGGACAGTTTCTGCATGCTTCAGATTCCGTATGCCTGGCGCAGCAGCCCCATCGGGCTCTCGGCCGAGTGCTCGTCAAGGCCTTGAGCAATCTGCTCGGCAGCCATCGGGCAGTCGCTGGTGAAATGGTCTGCTGCCGCTTTGCTGACCTTATTGACGACCGGCCGGGCGATCTTCCTGGAGATCTCGTGGAACTCCTTCTTGACCGCGTAGGTGCCATCGTGGCCGGAACATCGTTCGATGACCTCAACGGTCGTATCGGGAACCAGCTGCAGCGTGTCACGGGTCTTCAGGCCAATGTTCTGGACCCGCAGGTGGCACGGTACCTGGTAAGAGATCGTGCCCAGCGAATTGGCAAATTCCGTTTTCAGTTTGCCGTCCCTGTGGCGCAACATCAGGTACTCGAATGGATCAAACATGGCATCGCGAACCTTGAGGACATCCGCGTCGTCCGGGAACATCAGCGGCAACTCCTGTTTGAACATCAACGTGCAGGACGGAATCGGCGCAACGATATCCCAGCCCTGGTCCACCCACGATGCGAGCACGGGAATGTTGATGTCCCTGGACCTGGCAACAGCGTCGAGATCGCCGAGCTCGAGTTTGGGCATGCCGCAACATACCTCCTTGTCGGCAAGCGCCACCGCCATGTCGTTGTGTTCGAACACGGCCACGAGATCTTCGTTCAGGTCCGGCAAATTCCGATTGCCGTAGCAGGTTGTATACAGCACAACCTTGCCGGTTGTGGCCGGGGTCGCGGTAGCATGGCTGTCGTCCGCCATGCGGCGAGACTTCAGGCGCTTGCGAGCCGTGTCGGAATGGTAGCGGGGTACGGGTGCGTCGCGATGTACGCCCAGCGTGCTTTCCAGCAGTTTGCGGCCGGCCTTGCTGCGATTCGTCGCGTTGACGGCCTGTACGACAACCGGGATACCGGCGAGCTTGCCCACTGTGTCGGTAGCACTGAGAATTCGATCGCGCGTGGATGCGCCCTCTTTTTTGAAGCGAGCGGCTTTGGCGCGCAGCATCAGGTGCGGAAAATCGACATTCCACTCGTGCGGCGGCACGTACGGGCATTTGGACATGTAGCACATGTCGCACAGGTAACAGTGGTCGACGACATCCCAGTAGACCGGCTTGGGAACCGTATCCAGTTCCATGCTTTCCGACTCGTCGACCGCGTCAAACAACGTCGGAAAGGAATTGCACAGGTTGAAGCAGCGTCGACAGCCATGACAGATATCAAAAACCCGCTCGAGTTCCTCAAACAGCTGAGGCTCGTCGTAAAAGCTGTCGTCCTGCCAATTGAGGGGGTGGCGAGTGGGAGCCTCGAGGCTCCCCTCGCGATTGCCGGACATACTAGTCGTCTAGCGTGTCGAGCGCTTTCTGGAAACGGTTGGCGTGCGAACGTTCCGCTTTTGCCAGCGTTTCGAACCAGTCCGCAATCTCGTCGAAATCTTCGTCGCGGGCGGTCTTGGCCATGCCCGGGTACATGTCAGTGTATTCGTGCGTTTCGCCGGCTATCGCAGCAGCCAGGTTTTCCGCGGTTGAACCGATCGGCAGACCCGTCGCAGGGTCACCGGTTTCTTCGAGGTATTCGAGGTGCCCGTGCGCGTGCCCGGTTTCGCCTTCCGCGGTCGACCGGAATACCGCGGCGACATCGTTGTAACCCTCGACATCGGCTTTCGCCGCAAAGTACAGGTAGCGACGATTCGCTTGCGATTCGCCGGCGAATGCGTCTTTCAAATTGGCTTCAGTCTTGCTGTCTTTCAATGACATGGCGGGTCCCTCTACATATGAGAATAGTTATCAATTAGACCGATTCTAAGAGGCCAAAAACTTTATCCGCGTGCACCATAATTGTCAAATGAAACCAAGCACGGGAATGACAGTCGAGTCCGTCTCAGTTTTCCTTTTCGTCCGCCCGAGCCGTTCGCGAATTCGGGGACAGTCTGCGCCGTCACAACGTTTTTTGCGGGCACCGTTTTTTTGAGTACACTGTCGGCCGACCATGACCAGCAAAAAAATCAATCTCGAAAAATCGATCGGCGACCTCGAGACGCTGGTCGACGAACTCGAGTCCGGCGACCTGCCGCTCGAGAAGGCCATGAAAAAGTTTGAAGAAGGCATCAAGCTCACCCGGCAATGCCAGGCGGCGCTGAAAGAAGCCGAACAGAAGGTCGAGATCCTGGTGCAGTCTGCCGGCGGCGAAGAGGCCCTCGAGCCGTTCGAACTCGACGACTAGTTCGTCCGCTAGTCGCCCATCAGCGTCAGCAGTGCCACGACAGTCGACTCGACGCCGGCGCGTACCGAGGGCTCCGGTGCAATCCTGAACTGCGGCGAATGGTGGCTCGGCACCATCGGCCCGCCGGCTGCTTCCGCATCGAGATCTGCTTGCGGCGTGCCGCCAATAGACCAGTAGACGCTTGAGATATCCGGGTCGACCGTGAAGTACGGAAAATCTTCCGCGACCATGCCTTCCTGCGATTGCACGTAGAACGCGCCCTCCCCCAGTGCATCGGTCCAGGCACCCTTCAGGCGGCGCACCAGCGCCGGATCGTTGCTTGTCGGCGGCACACGCTCTGCCGAGACAATGACTTCAGGCAGCATGTCTTCGGGCAGGCCGGCTGCGCGCCCGATGTTGGTGGCAATGCGCTCGATTCCGCTCAACAGGTAGTCTCGCGTTTGCGCATTCGTATTACGCACTGTCAGTTGCAGGTGTGCCCGGTCTGAGATGATGTTGTGTTTGGTGCCGGCATGAAACGAGCCAACCGTGACAACGCCCGGCTCGTGTGGCGCCAGTTCGCGGGAAATGAGGGTCTGTAACGCAACAACGATCTGGCTACCGATCAGGACGGGGTCTTTGCTGCGATGCGGACTTGCCCCGTGTGCACCGACACCGTGCACGATGATGTCGACGGTATCAGCGCCGGCGTAGGCTGCCCCTTCCGTCGCGAAAAGCTTGCCCGCCGGACTGCCGGCGCTGACATGAAAGGCCAGTGCATAATCGGGAGTGCCGAAACGGTCCCAGATCGCATCCTCACGCATCATACGGGCGCCGATGCCGCGCTCCTCGGCCGGCTGTACAACCAGCATCAGCGTACCGCGCCAGTCACTCTTGCGCGCGACCATCTGCCGCGCCGTACCAACCAGGCTGGTGATATGCACATCGTGGCCGCAAGCATGCATCGTGTAGACAGTCTCGCCGCTGATCGGGCTTTCCTGCTGTGCCCGTGACGCATTCGGCACCCCGGATTTTTCCTCGACCGGCAGACCGTCCATGTCTGCCCGCATCATCACCAGCGGGCCGTCACCGTTTTCGAGCATCGCCACAACGCCGGTGCCACCAACTCCCTCCGTCACTTCAAACCCAGCC
>JAUIDP010000059.1 GCA_030429005.1 Gammaproteobacteria bacterium
AGGCCGGCGATGAATCCCGAAGCGAAACTGTCACCGCCACCGACACGATCGATGATGTCCGTGATTTCGTAGTGACGTGACAGTTTGAAACCGTCCGCATCGCGCATGCAGGCGGACCAGCCATTGCGGTCCGCGCTGTGGCTCTCGCGCAGCGTGATTGCGATGATGGACATGTCCGGGTACAGCTCCAGCACGCGCTCGGATAATTTCTCGTACTTGGTTGTGTCCAGTTCGCCGGATTCGACGTCGACGTCAACCGTGATGCCCAGTGATTTCTGGCAGTCTTCCTCGTTGGCAATACCCACGTCGACATACTTGACCAGCTCGGACATGACCTCGGGTGCCGTCTTGCCGTATTTCCACAGCTTGCCGCGGAAGTTAAAGTCGCAGGAGACGGTCACACCGGCTTTTTTCGCGGCCTTGCAGGCTGCCATCGAAAGATCCGCGGCGCTCTCGCTGAGGGCCGGCGTGATACCCGTGATGTGAAACCATTTGGCACGGTCGAATATCGCTTCCCAGTCGAAAGCGCTCGCGTCAACTTCGGCAATTGACGAAGCAGCCCGATCGTAGATGACCTTGCTGGGGCGCTGGTTAGCGCCGGTTTCGAGAAAGTAGATGCCCATGCGGTCGCCGCAACGAACAATATGCCGGGTATCGACGCCAAAGCCGCGAACTTCGCGTATGCACGCTTCTGCGATGTCATTGTCGGGCAGCGCAGTGACGAAGCCGGCATCGAGACCGTAGTTGGCCAGCGCAACGGCAACATTGGACTCGCCGCCACCGAAGGTAGCCTCGAGTGACGGCGACTGGAAGAAGCGCTCGTGGCCGGGTGATTTCAGGCGCAGCATGATCTCGCCCAGTGACAGGAATTGACTCACTATTTTTCTCCCCGTGCCGACCTGGCAATCGCAATTGCCTCCTCGGCCAATGCGGTTATTTTTTGAAAATCGCCAGCGGCAACGGCGTCAGCTGGTGTCAGCCAACTGCCGCCACAGGCGAGGACGGACGGTACCGCCAGGAATTCGGCGAGGTTGGCCGCCGATACGCCGCCGGTAGGCATGAATCGCATCGTACGAAACACGCCGGCGACCGCCTTGAGTGCCGGGATCCCGCCGGCAATCGATGCCGGGAAGAACTTCACGACGTCGAGGCCCAGGTTGAACGCGTGCTGGATATCGCTCGGCGTATAGGTGCCCGGGTAAACCGGTACGCCTGCGTCCTGGCAGGTGCGCACGACACCGTCGTCGAGGCCCGGCGAAACCACAAATTTTGCGCCATGGTCAATCGCCTGTTGTGCCTGCTCGGCGGACAGCACGGTGCCTGCGCCGGCAATCATCTCCGGAACATCGTCGGCAACGGCACGCAGGCAGTCCAGCGCACGGTCAGTACGAAACACAACTTCTGCGACGGTCAGTCCACCGGCGGCGAGGGCCCTGGAGACGTCAATTGCGACCGCAGGATCGTCGGCCTGGACCAACGGGACGACCGGCACACTTTCGAGTACTTTGGAAATATTCATATTGGCTTGACTTGTTCTATATATGGAACTAAGTTCCGTTTATGGGAATTAATTTAGCCTGCAATGCCGCTGGTTGTCAACAGGTGCTGACATGAGTGCCGTCAGTAAGACGTTCGGAATTCTTGAGGCTGTCATCAATGCCGGCAATCGCGGCCTGTCGTTCACCGACATCGTTGCTCGGACAGGCATCCCGAAGGCGAGCGCGCATCGCCTGTTGCGCGAGCTGGTCGACCTTGCCGTACTGTCGTTCGACGCGACCACCCGGCACTACCGGGGAGGCATGACGCTGGCCCGGCTGGGCGCCGGAATCTCCGTTGGCTATGACCTGCGCAGCATCGCCCGCCCGTACCTGGTGGCACTGCAAAAGGCGACCGGCCACGTCGCCACGCTCGGCGTGCGCAATGACGATGAGGGGATCTACGTTGACAAGATCGAACCTGACGACTTTCGCATCCGGCTGCATTCCGAAGTTGGCAAGCCTTTTCCGTTGCACTGCACCGGTATGGGCAAAGTGCTGTTAGCGCACGCACCGATGGAAAATGTGCGAAGACTCAGCAAACGCCAGTTGCCAGCTTTCACGCGGCACACGATTACCGACGGCAAAGCCCTGCGAGCCGAGCTCGAGCGGGTTCGGGAAAACGGCTATGCCGTGGACCGTGAGGAAATCACCCGGGGCCTGATGTGCGTGGCTGCGCCGATCTTCGACGCCAGCGGGGAAATTGCCGGTGCAATCAGCTGCACGTTTCCCAGTTATCTCAACGCCGACCGCGGCATTGACTCGGAACTGGCTGCCGTTGTCAGGCACGCCAAACTGGCGTCCGGGTTGCCGGACTCTTGACGTACAGGTCTACTTGTCGCCTCTGGCGGAGGGGGGCACTGTTGCGGCGTCGGATTCCGACGCGGCGGGGTAAGCTTCGAGAGTAGGGTCAGCGCTGGATCCCCAATGAATGTACTCGATCGCAGCAGGTGAAATAGTGCGTCGTCCGGATACCCACAATACGAGCCGATTGCCGTCGGTGAAATACGGATCGTCGCTCAGGTTGAAAGCCGGCGCATCGACGGTCGTTCGGGCAATGCTCGGGAGGAAGGCGAAGCGTGCCAAAGACTGATTGGCTATCAGGCTTTGCAAGACATGTTCGCGAGCTTCATCAATGTTCGGGTCAATAACATGAGTTGTCAGGGTCGGGCTCTTCGTCGTGAGTTTGATATTGACGTCGCGGCTTACCTGGCCGACCCAGACCGGTTTGCCATTGTGGCGAAACGGCGCCAGCCACAGTCGCAGGTGATTCCGCTGAACAATTGTGTTTCGTGGGCGTTGAAATGCAACGTCCTGCTCGCGGCCAAAAAAATACAGAGGGCTTACCGGTGCTACTGGGTACGCCGCACCACTGATAGCAGCGCCAATCATTCGTTCAACTGTTTTGACGCTTATGGCGTGGGTGAATGACCATCCGCCACGCGACAATGCGGCTAGTACAGACTCGCGGCTACCAACGACGACCAGGTTTATAGGGTCGCCCTGACGATCGCCATCATCGTTGGTTGTGCAGCAGGGCAGTGCCGCAATGCGCGTTCGCAGTTGCTCCAGGTCCAGGTCAGGTTGGATTTTGCCCTGGTAAATTCTCTGCGGATCGAGCCTCTCGAAGTCGAATTCGCCGTCCGGCAAAACGATAGCAAAATTGAATTCCAGTAACTCATTGTGGCCGACCAATGGGACAGTAAGAAACCTGCCGCCTTCATGCCGCGGAGCGAGGACATATCCTTCGGACGTACTGCCAGCCTCGGTGTGCAAGGGCATTGCAAGCCGCCGGAAATGTTGTGTGATCTTGACCTCGTCTTCGCTCGGCAGGTGGACGTAAAACAATGCCGCTGCTTCGTCGGGTGCGAAATAGTTTGGGTCCAGAGAGGCGACCAGAAACCAGTAGTTTTTCTGCGAGCTGTTGTCGACGCGCAGCCAGATCGCCTGAAGTCCGACACTGACGAGGTCCACGCCGAACAATTCTTCCGACTGAGTGTCGCTGAGGATTGCGGCGGAAACTGCGAGTCCGGCCTGGGATTGTGTCTGGATTATCTCCGCATCCGGCCAGTTCGAGAGCGGCACCGGATCAAAACTGGTGCAGGCGTTGCCGAACAACAGGCAAGAAACAACGAGCAACTGTTTCGCAGGGCTAATCATCTTGGTCAGCCAGGTCCTCGCTTACATACCGCAGGTACGCCTCGAATAATACACCGCGTGGGAAGCGCTCATCGCTGGGCCGACCGGCAATGAACTCCAGCTCCTGTTCGATATCGATGGCGATGCCCCAGTGGTCCGAGTTGGCGTAGCCGAGCAGCGTCGAACCTGGAATCAATCCGTCCGAAATTGTCACTTGCCCGTCGTTGCGCCGATTCGACCCTGCGAGAATGCGCCAGCTCGACACCAGGCCGCGTGCCATGTGTTCGCGAGTTGTGAATGCGGACAGCGTGTAGAACCGTACGTGCCGCGGCAGTGCGTTTTGCTCCAGCCATGCCCGCCGGATATCGGTCTTCATGCTGTCGACGACGCCGAGGTCGCCGGGATCACAGTGGCTCTTGAACGTCTTTTTCAGCAACGTATCGTAAATCCAGGCGCCACGGTCGGCGACGGCACTGCCAAACACCGGACCGGAAGCACTGACAACGGCAGCAACATGTTGCGCCAGTTCTGGGTACTCCACGAGGAACTGCAGTATGTCGACTGTGCCCTTGGAATAGCCGACCAGGATCAGCCCGGCACCCGGGTCAAATTGTTCCGCCCCGAGCGTCTCTGCAATGATGCCGGCATTCATTGCGGCACTGGAACGTCCGCTGATCGGCACGTGCGTAATCAATACGCCCTCAGTTGCCAGCCGGGTGGATGCGGGGCCATAGGCAATCGACGCATCGCCGAAGCAGTCAGAAAAAGCGCCGCCGACAACAACGACATGCAATGATTTGTCCACGCGAGGCAGGGCCGCGTGTGGCGTGCCTGACGGCGCCTCGTCGGACAGCCGCCACAGGAATTGCTCGCAGCCGGACTCGGTGTTCGCGAGCTGTTCGTTGCGGGCGATCTCACAGAAGATTTCACGAAATCGCGCGCGACCATCATACGCCGGGCTTCCGTCATTCATCGGTTCCAGTTCGGCGGTGCCTGCCATGTAGTCACCGGCATCTGGCATCGATGTACAGCCGCCCACCGCCGCAAAAAAAAACAGCAGGATGCCGAAGCGGCCAGTGGTGCCGAAGCCGGAATGGCTAGCGAGCAACGTGCACCATCCCGTCCTGAGCCGCGTTCTCCACCGCTATCGGACGACACGGTGATACGGTGATGATCCCGATTCTATACGTGACTATTGCCTTCCATTTTCCGTTTGACGTCGCCACCTTTCTGGTCTTTGAAATGACTCGTTTTGTTGCCGGGGCGCAGCGCGTCGACTTCGTTGCTACGCAAACGAATCGTCACCGTGCCCTGCCGCTTCGAATTTGTTCTTGCTTGTGATCATTCTATTTTAGTGGCGAGCGGTGTGCTTTGCGAATCCGACACCTGGCCCGTTGGGGGACCCCGCGTCCGCAGACAACACTGGATCTATGCCGGTGCGTCCGGCTGTTTTTCCGGTGTCGAGCGCGAAAAAGCATCGAGTGTCGCACAATGCGCATCGATAGCGACCAGCCGCGGATATTCGGTGATTGGAACATTGAAGCGCCGCGCATTGTAGATTTGAGGAACCAGGCAACAGTCGGCGAGAGTGACAGCTTCGCCAAACACGAACGGTCCGCTACCGGAGTGTTCGTTGGCGACAACTTCGGCGGCGCGAAAGCCCGCATGAATCCAGTTGGCGTACCACGTGTCGCGCTGCTCATCGGAGACGCCCAGCTCTTCCTGCAAATACAGCAGAACGCGCAGGTTGTTCAGCGGATGGATGTCGCAACAGATCGAATTACAGAACGAGCGCACCGCAGCCCGTTGTCGCGCCGATGCCGGCAGCAGCGGCGTTGACGTCTGCGTTTCCTCGAGATACTCCAGGATCGCCTGCGACTGGCCGATGCCGAAGTCGCCGTCCTCGAGAAATGGCACGAGCATTTGCGGGTTGCGTCGCCGATAGTCCTGTTGTCGGTGTTCGGCCACACCGGGCACCAGCGACACGGTAACCGTTTCGTAGTCGATCCCCTTCAGTTCGAGTGCGAGGCGCACGCGGTAGGCAGCGGTCGACCGCCAGTAGCTATACAGTTTGATCGTCACCTAGCCAGTGTACTTCACAACCGTCTGGTCGATCGAACCGAATATCGACACGCCGGTAGTGTCGCGCACTTCGATGCGGATACGGTCGCCGAATTTCATGAAGGACGTCTGCGGCGCGCCGTGCTGGATCGTCTCGATCATGCGAATTTCGGCGAGGCAGGAATAGCCTGCGCCGCCATCTTCGATTGGCTTGCCCGGACCATCATCGAGCTTGTTCGACACGGTGCCGGAACCGATGATGGTGCCGGCGGCCAGTGGCCGGGTCTTTGCCGCATGCGCGATGAGAGCAGCGAAATCGAAGGTCATGTCGATGCCGGCGTCGGGTTTGCCGAAAGCTTCGCCGTTCAGCTCCGACAGCAGTGGCAAGTGCAGCTTGTGGTTCTGCCAGGTATCGCCAAGTTCGTCGGGTGTGACGGCAACCGGTGCGAATGCGCTGGATGGCTTTGACTGGAAGAAGCCAAAGCCCTTGGCCAGTTCACCCGGAATCAGGCCGCGCAGGGAAACGTCGTTGACGATCATGACCAGCTCGATGAAATCGCCGGCCTTCGCGGCGCTGATGCCCATCGGGACGTCGCCGGTTACGACAGCTACCTCTGCTTCGAAGTCGATGCCCCAGGCTTCATCGGCCATCAGGATATCGTCGTGCGGCCCGAGAAACGAATCGGAGCCGCCCTGGTACATCAGGGGGTCGGTCCAGAAGCTTTCCGGCATCTCTGCGTTGCGTGCCTTGCGGACCAGTTCGACGTGATTCACGTAGGCGGATCCATCGGCCCACTGGTAGGCGCGAGGCAATGGCGAAGCGCACTGCGTTTCGTCAAAGTTCTCTCCCTCGGTCTCGACGCGCCTGGAAAGGTCCTGTAACTGCGGCCTGATGCTGTCCCAGTCGTCCAGCGCGAATTGCAGCGTTGGCGCGATAGCCGTTGCATCCAGGCAGCGCTGCAGGTCCCTTGATACGACCACCAGTTTGCCGTCGCGGCCGTGCTTCAGTGATGCCAGCTTCATTCTTCGTCGCCCCTGAATTCCAGTTCATGCAGCCAGGCTGCGTGTTTCGGTGCCTTCTTCGTCCTGCTCCACTCCTCGAGCATGTCGGGTGCAACGCGACGCAACTCATCCAGCTGCTCCTGGGTCTGCGTATTTGCAACCAGTTCAAGTCGGTGACCGTTCGGGTCAAAAAAGTAGATAGACTGGAAGATACCGTGATTTGTCGGACCCAGCACGTCGACACCTTCGCTCTCGATGTGTGATTTCGCGGCGAGCAGGGCATCGTAGTCGCCGACCTCGAAAGCGATATGCTGTACCCATTGCGGTGTATTGTGATCTCGGTCCATCTCGGGCCGTGTCGGCAATTCAAAGAATGCCAGGACGTTGCCCATGCCGGCATCGAGGAATATGTGCATGTAAGGATCGGGCTCTTTCGTCGAGGGTACCTGGTCTTCCGCAAAAGCCAGCAGGAAATCCATGTTCAGGACCCGCTGGTAGAAGTCCACGGTCTCCTTCGCGTCCTTGCAGCGGTAGGCGACATGATGGATGCGCTGCAGTTTCATGATGCTTCCTTCTGCTCGTTGATGACGCCGCGGGCAATCTGGTCGCGCTCGATCGACTCGAACAGTGCCTTGAAATTGCCTTCCCCGAAACCGTCATCTTTCTTGCGCTGAATGAACTCGAAAAACACGGGTCCGATCATCGTCTCCGAAAATATCTGCAGCAGCAGTCGCGGGTCCCCATCCCGGGTCGAGCCGTCGACGAGGATTCCGCGCGGTTGCAACTCATCGATCGGCTCACCGTGGCCGGGCAGCCTCTCGTCGAGCATCTCGTAGTAGGCATCCGGTGGCGGCGTCATGAACTTGAGGCCGCGGTCCTTCAGGCGGTCGTAGCATTCCAGCAGGTTATCGCAACTCAGCGCGATGTGTTGTATGCCTTCGCCGTTGTAGGCCATCAGAAATTCCTCGATCTGCCCGGTGCCTTGCGAGGCCTCTTCATTCAGCGGTATCCGAATTCGTCCGTCCGGGGCAGTCAGGGCCTTGGAATACAGGCCGGTGTATTCGCCCTTGATGTCGAAGAAGCGGATTTCGCGAAAATTGAACAGGGATTCGTAGTAGTTCGCCCAGAATTCCATTCGTCCGCGGTAGACATTGTGTGTCAGGTGATCGATTTCGCGGAAGCCGCAGCCAGCCGGGTTCTGGTCGACACCGTCCAGCCATTCGAAGTCGATGTCGTAGATCGTGTTACCCGGCGTGTAGCGATCAATAAGATACAGCGGCGCTCCACCGATGCCCTTTATGGCGGGCAAACGCAGTTCCATCGGGCCGGTTGCAATCTCGATCGGCTGGGCGCCTAACTCCAGCGCGCGCGCATAGGCTGCGTGCGCATTCTTTACCCGGAATGCCATGCCACAGGCAGACGGTCCATGTTCCTGCGCAAAGTAGGCCGCCGGGCTGTTGGGTTCTTCATTCAGGATGAAGTTGATATCGCCCTGGCGGAACAATGTGACGTCTTTCGAGCGATGCCTGGCAACGGCTTCAAACCCGAGCAAACGAAACACCGGTTCAAGAACCCCTTTTTCCGGTGCGGCAAACTCCACGAACTCGAAGCCGTCAAGCCCCATAGGATTGTCAAACAGGTCAGCCATGGCGCCATCCTCGTCAGAAATATCCTTAACAGTATGCTCCGATTTTTCTGATAATGTGTCCAGATACGATCGGAAGGGCGCTATAATTGCAATATTTGTTTCAAAAAACTGATGTTAACGGGAGAAATGCTCATGCGCCTGTCAACCGCCGATCGTCGCCTGCTGGAGGCGCTGCAGACCGATGCGACACGCAGCCAGGCCGAACTCGCCGAGATTGCCGGCATGTCCCGGAGTTCCTGCTGGCGGCGCATTCGCGATTTCGAGGAGTCAGGATTGATCGAATGCCAGGTGGCGATCGTCAACCCGCAGATGGCTGGTTTGCAAATCGAGGTCCTGCTGGCGGTTGCGATGACCGAGCATACCGACCAGAACCAGCACGACTTCGAAAACCATGTGCAAACGCTGCCGGAAGTCGCGGCATGTTATTCGGTCTCTGGTGAACGTGACCATGTGTTGCACGTTATCGTCAGGGATATGGAGGCATACAACCAGTTCCTGACATCAGAGATTCTGAAGCACCCGACGGTTCGTTCGGCCAGCTCGACGTTCATCATGCGCCGGCTCAAGTACACGACGCGCGTGCAACTGGTCGATAGCGATACGCACATGTGAGAGCATTGCCGGATTCCCGAGACAGAGACGGAGCATGACCCAGGGTAGTTTGCTGATCGGCGACATCGGTGGAACCAACGCGCGCTTCGCCCTCGCAACTCGCAGGGCGCCGGGTTTCGGTAGCGAGATGACTTTGCAATGTGCTGACTTCGCGTCCGCCCAGGATGCAATATCGCATTACATCGATGCCAGCAATGCGTCGCAGCCAGCGGTCATCTGTCTTGCTGCGGCTGGACCGGTGGTCGCACAGAAAGTCCACTTCACAAATAATCATTGGCAGCTGGACGAGACGATGCTGGCTGCGCAGTTTCCCGGATCCGCCGTAAGATTACTGAATGACTTCGAAGCAATCGCACACAGTATTGCGAGCCTTAACAGTGCCGACTTGCTACCCATAGGCTCGCCAGAATTGCGGCCATTACCGCCGGGAAATTGCACTGTGGGTGTCGTTGGGCCTGGTACCGGTCTCGGTGCGGTTGGCCTGAAGATTGTTGACGGCGGCAGGTTGCCAATCGCCGGCGAAGCCGGTCATATCGGTTTCGCGCCAGTGACCCATCGGCAAATCGAACTGTTGGCTCATTTGCGCGAGCACTACGATCGTGTGTCGACGGAACGGCTGGTAAGTGGTCCTGGCCTGACGAACATTCACCGGGCTTTGGGTCGCGTCCATGGAACGGACTGGCCGCAGAGGTCTGCCGAGGAAATTTTCGCGGCGGCCAGGAATCGTTCCGACGACGGAGCCGCGGAGGCCTTGCAGCTCTTTTTCGAAATCCTTGGCCAGGCCGCGGGCGATTTTGCGCTGGCGATCGGCGCCTTCGACGGCATTTACCTGGGTGGCGGCATCTTGCCGCGCTACCCGGAGCTGCTTGCCAACAGCAGCTTTCGCGCAGGGTTTGAAAACAAGGGGCGCTGTCGCGCCGCCCTGGAGAAAGTCCCGACACAGCTGATCCTGCACCCGAATCCCGGCCTGCTCGGCGCTGCCGTGGTTGCAGCCGAGATTGCCTAGCGGTATCGCGCAATAGTGCGCTGGGTCACGGCCGCGGGGCGCTGCGGCTCGTACACTCTCCGGACTCCTGATTTATGTCTGGTTTCCGGCCGAGTTATGTCAAGTACGTTTGCCAACCTGCCATTGCAGAAGAAAGTGGCCCTGACGCTGTTGCTGACAATGTCGGCATTTGCCATGGCGAGCTACCTGGTCCTGTCGATGGTCATCACCCCGGCTTTCGAGGAACTCGAAGTGTCCGCTGCGCGCAGCGACCTCGTGCGGGCGCAACAGGCAATCCGGACGGACATTCGCAATCTCGAATCCAATACGGCGGACTGGGCACACTGGGACGACATCTACGAATTCGTCAACGGCCGCAACCCGGGGTTCGCGCGGTCCAACCTGCAGACCGGCTCGTTGCTCAACCTGGGTCTGAACCTGATGGCCATCTACGGTAGCGACGGCCACCTTGTCTGGGGCAGGCTGGTTGTCGATGACACCGCGGACGAATTCGAATCGCTGTCGGTCTTTGACCCGGAAGCCGCGGATTTTTCCATCTCGAAACAATACTCGGGCAGCGATGACCAGACAGTCGGAATTATCAGCACCGGCCGCGGCCCGATGATCGTCAGCGCACGGCCAATTCTAAAAACGGACGAGTCCGGGCCGGTTGCCGGTGCACTGGTCATGGCCCAGTTCCTCGACGACGCACGGCTGGTGTCATTGCGTGAACGCACCGAAGTCGAGATGCGCTGGTGGCCTTTGACCGCGGGTGCGGAGTTGCCGGCCGGCAATATCCGTGTCGGGAAGAGAAACATTTCCCAGCAGGTGATTCTCGAGGACATCTTCGGCGCGCCGGCGTTGCTCCTCGAAACGCGGACGGCACGGAGTATTTCGGCCCTTGGTGGGCGAACCGTGAACGCGGCAATGATGTTCCTGTTGCTGGCCGGTCTTTTGTTGCTGGTCGTCATGTGGTCGTTGCTGCGCCGCACGATACTGCATCCAATCGACCTGCTGACCCGGCACATGGCAAAGATCCGCAGGAGCGGCGACCTGTCACAGCAACTGGAGTATCGCAACAGGGACGAGATCGGTGAACTGGCAGAGCAGTTCAACCAGCTGACCGCCGAAGTCGACGGTGCGCGCAAGGCCCTGCTGCTGCAATCCTTCAAGGCTGGCAAGGCCGATACGGCGGCTGAAGTCCTGCATAATATTCGCAATGCCATGACGCCGTTGATCAATGGTGTCGAGCGTATCGGCAAAGCGTTTCGTGTTGCAGACGATTTGCGGGTGCGTGATGCGACCGAGCAGCTGCGGTCCGACGATTGTCCGCCCGAACGTGGCGAGAAACTGCTCGAGTACATCGATGCGTGTCACGAACGGGTGCTGTCGTCGAATGCCGAGGCCATCGATGACATGCGCATTGTCCTGTCGCAGGCACGCCAGGTCGAAGACATCCTGGCCGACCAGGAAAAATTTGCGAGCGATGCGCCGGCGATCGAACGCGTTGCTGTCAACGAAGTCGTAAGCGAGGCGGCTCACGTCATCCCGAAGGATGCCGGCGCCATGGTCACACTCGATATCGACCGGGAACTGAACCGGTTTTACGTCTCGGCGCACCGCATTGGCCTCCTGCAGGTGCTCGGCAACCTGATCCTGAATGCCTATGAGTCGATCCAGCGAGCCCGGCGGGGGCGGGGTCTCATCCGGTTGTGGGCAGAATCAATGCTGGTGGACGACCAGCCCATGGTGCGGTTGACGGTGCAGGACAACGGGACCGGCTTCGATGGCGATACCTGCCTGAAAGTCTTTCAGCGCGGATTCACGTCGAAGGGCGAGGGGGATATCACGGGACTGGGGCTGCACTGGTGCGCCAACGCCGTCGCCGGCATGGGTGGCCGAATTTCTGCCGAAAGCGAAGGCAATGACAAGGGTGCCGAGTTCCATGTTGTGCTGCCTGTCGCCCAGGGAGGACTGGTTTGAAAGGTGACCAGGGCAACGCAGTCATCAGGGTGCTGATCGCGGACGACGATGAGCACATCCTGCAGTGTTATCGGGATGCGTTTTCGGATCCGGAGTCAACGCAGGAAATGCGTGCGCTGGATGCGCTTTCGGCGGAACTGTTCGATGCCAGCGAAACGCCGGCGGATCACCCCAGGTTTGACGTCGTTGCCTGTCGCCAGGGAATCGAAGCAGTCTCGCTTGCGAGAAAGGCGGCCAGGGACGGGCGTCCGTTTGACGTCGTGATCCTCGATGTTCGCATGCCGCCGGGTATTGACGGCGTGGAGGCGGGCAGTCGCATTCGCGCGCTCGACCCGGAGGTCGAAATCGTGTTTGTGTCGGGATTCTCATATTCGCCGCTGCCGGAAATGCAGCGACGCGTGCCGCCACCGAGGCGGCTGCACCTTTTTAGCAAGCCCCTTTCATTCTCACAACTGGCGCAGGACGTTGCCACGATGGTCACTGAAGGCTGATTAATGACAAAGCAAAAGGAAAAACTGGTTAGTAACCGGGTGCTGGTCTGCGATGATGAAGAGTTGCTGCTGGACGAATACCGGCGCTGCCTGAGCGCGGACTACACAGCCGATGTGGCAACGACGACGCTGACAGACCTCGAAAAAGTTCTGTTCGGTGAAGAAACCAATGACGGTGGGGCCGTGACTTTCGACCTGGATACACGGACGCAGGGCGAGGACGCCGTCGAAGCTGTTGCCGCGGCAATCGCACAGGACAGCCCGTACGCGATCGTCTTCCTCGACATTCGTATGCCGCCCGGTATCGATGGCATCGAGGCTGCGCGCAGAATTCGCAAGCTGGATCCAAATATCAACATCGTCATCGTTTCCGGCTCGATTGGGCCGGAACTCGAAAAACTCGACACCGAAATCCCGCCGGCGGACAAGGTTTTCTTCTTCAAGAAACCGTTTCACACGGTGGAGTGCCGCCAGCTCGCCGCCGCACTGTGCGGCAAGTGGCATGCGGACATGGCCTTGCGCCGGGTCAACGAAGATCTCGAGCGACGCGTGGCGGAGCGCACGCAGCTGCTGCAGCAGCTTGCCTACTACGACCAGGTGACACGGCTGCCCAACCAGCGATTGCTCGTGGACGAGCTGCAGGGGCTGATCGAGCAGTCGGAAGAAAGCCCTGGCGACACTGTTGTGGTCCTGGTCGATATCAATCACTTCAGCTTCATCAACGAGACGATGGGTTATGACGCGGGCACCGAGCTGCTACGTTCGATCGGCAGTCGGCTCAACCGCGTACTCGGCAGGGAACACAACCGCAATGGCGGCATCATCGGTCGCGTCGGCGGTGACCAGTTCGCCGTACTGATGCCCGGCATCGAGAGCGATACCGGCATTCGCGACGTGGCCGAGAAAGTCAGGCAAACGGTCGAGGAACCGTTCCTGATCGATGGACGGGACCTGTTCCTGAAGACCAGCATCGGTGTTGCCTGGCACCCGGTGCACGGCCGCGAGTCGAAGCTGATTTTTCGCTGTGCAGAGGCAGCATTGCATCGTTCGCTACGCAGTCCGGACCATGCTATTACGTATTATCACAGCGAAATGCGCTATCGCGCACAGCACAAATTCGATCTGCAGGCGGAGTTTCGCACCGCACTCGAAGAGGGCCAGATCAAAGCTTTCTACCAGCCTCAGCAGAGTCTAAGGACGGGTGAGCTGGCCGGCGTCGAAGCGCTGGCGCGCTGGATCCGGCCGGACGGCAACATCGTGCCGCCTACCGATTTCATCCCGCTCAGCGAAGAGATGGGAATTTCTGACAAGCTGTTCGAGGCAATACTGCGCGACGTATGTTCCGAGGTTGCGGCCTGGCGAACGACAAGAGACTGGCAGATCCCCGTTTCGGTAAACATATCAGCGCACCAGTTGCGCAATGCGGATCTTGTCAGCATGGTCAAGCAGATCCTGTTGCAACAAAGTATCGATCAGAAACTGATCAACCTGGAGTTGACAGAAACGGCGTTGCTTGAAGACCTGACGGCGGCCCGGCCGGTTCTTTCAGACCTGAATGCATACGGTGTCGGCATCCATATCGATGACTTCGGCACGGGCTATTCGTCGCTGAACTACCTGGCGCAGTTGCCGGTACAGACGCTGAAGATCGATCAGTCATTCATTTCAAGCCTGACCGAGTCCGAAACCAATGCACGGGTTGTCCAGGCGATCATCGCGCTCGGCAGGGCGATGGACCTCGAGGTCGTGGCGGAAGGCGTCGAGACCGACCAGCAGTACTCGATACTGCGGCGCCTGGAGTGTGACCTGGTGCAGGGTTACTTTATTGCGAAACCGATGCCTGCGGACGAGTTCGTGCGCTGGTGTGATGGTCACGAAGATACACAAAGCCTCAAGCACGGGTCGTCGGTCGTCGAAATCGATAAGGTCCGCAACAACGACTGATTTTGCGTAAACTGGCGGCAACAAGAACAAGCGGAGCTGCCCGTGACCAAGCGTTCCTGGAACATAGACTCGCTCGCCCTGATTTTCTCCTTCATCGTTGTTGCCCAGCTGCTTTCCTACGTCATACCGCATGGCGAATTCGACCGGGAGCCCTATCCGAAAGATCCGCACCGGACGATGGTGGTGGGCGGCACATATGCGCTGCTCGATGCTGACGAATCCGTCACGATCGCACCATGGCATTTTCTGCTGGCGATTCCCGAGGGTATGCAGGAAGCCCAGGCAATCATCTTCTTGATCTTCATCGTGGGTGGGGTAATTGCGGTACTGCGTGCGAGTGGCGCGATTGATGCAGCCTTGCACGGCGCGGTCGCGCGGCTGGGCAAGAGTCCGTGGATACTGATCGCGGGATGCCTGCTGTTGTTCAGCTTCGGTGCCTACACGATTGGCATGGGCGAAGAGTACGTGCCGCTCGTCCCGATTATAGTAACGATGAGTCTCGCCATGCGAATGGATGCTGTTGTAGCAATGGGGATGGTCTGGGTGCCCTATGGAATCGGCTGGGCCTGTGCGGGAACGAATCCTTTCGGCGTCATCATAGCGCAGGATATTGCCGGCGTGCCGCTGATGTCCGGGTCCGGCGCACGCATCCTGATGATGCTGGCATTTCTCGGCATTGCGTTTCATCACCTGTATCGCTATGCGATGCGTGTGCAACGCGACCCGGCAGCCAGCCTCGTAGCAGACATCGACTACAGCACAGGCTTCGAGCCGCCGGACGATATCCGGATGAATAGCCAACGGGTCGCTATCCTGCTGATCTTCATCGCCGGCATTATCGGCTTTATCGTCGGCGCGAAACTCTACGGCTGGTACATCTTCGAATTGAATGCCGTGTTTCTCGGCATTGGTCTGGTAACTGCGATGATCGCGCGCATGTCACCCAGCGAAACCAGCCAGACCTTCCTGCAGGGCGCCGCCGGGATGACGGCAGCAGCGCTAATAGTCGGCTTTGCCAGGACTATCGAGGTGGTGCTGTCAGACGGTCAGATCATCGACACAATCATCAATGCCATCGCCAGCCTGCTCGAAGGCATGCCGGCGGAAGTCTCGGCAGTTGGCATGCTTGCCGTGCAGACGATCTGCAACTTCTTCATTCCGTCCGGCAGTGGCCAGGCATTCGTTACGATGCCGATCATGTCGCCGCTGGCCACGCTGACGGACGTGCCGCAACAGACCGCGGTACTGGCCTACCAGTTTGGTGACGGCTTCACCAACATGGTCGTGCCGACCAGCGCACTCGTGATGGGCGCGCTGGCGCTCGGCAAGGTGCCGTATACCGCATGGGTGCGATTCGTCATGCCGCTACTGGGCAAGATTTTTGCCCTGGCCATCGTATTCCTGGTCATGTCGATTCACTTCAAGGACGCGTTGGGGCTGTAGAAGCCGACTGGTGACAACGCTCAGCTGCGTCGGTACCAGCGTACGCCTTCGGCGTCAGTCTCGACGTCGAGCAGCCCGTCGGACAGCAGGTAGTTGAGGTGTGCAGTCGCTTCGCCGGTTGCCATGATCAGGTTGCTGGCGGATATTTTCGCCTTGAACAGGGCGGGGAACACGTCCACTGCGCGCTGCGGCTCCCGGCAGAGATGCAGCAGCTTTTCCAGTCCCAGCATGTGCTCATCGATCAGTGCATCGAGGCGTTCCAATGCGCCGCGAAACGGGCTGCCATGGGCTGGTAACACCAGTACGTCGGCCGGGATCCGATCTTTCATCGTTGCCAGCGATGCCAGCCACTCGCGCAGTGGATCGGCATGCGGTTCGGTGGGGTAGACGCTAACGTTCGATGAAATGCGCGGCAGTACCTGGTCGCCCGAAATCAGCAGGTTTTTCTCCTCGTTGAGCAGGCAGGCATGTTCCGGAGAATGGCCACGGCCGACGATTACCGTCCAGGTCGAGTCGTCGATCGGGATTTCGTCGCCGTCGCGCATGCGCCGGTAGGACTCCGGCAGCGGCGCGACGAACTTGCCAAACATGCCAAACATTTCCTGGTAACGATGCAGCGCGTCGTCGGGAAAACCGGCGGCGCGATAGAAATTGACGCCGGCATCCGGCGCGGGACGGCCTGTATCGGCGACGAGGATTCGGCACAACAGGTACTCTTCGCGCGTCATCCAGAGCTCTACATCATGCTCGGCGCACAGCCAGCCCGCATTGCCGACATGGTCCGGATGCAGGTGTGTCACCAGCACACGGCCAAGTTCGCGACCCGCAATTGCAGCGTTCCAGATATCCCGGCTCTTGCCGGAGTGAATGCCGGTGTCAACGATGGCAATCCGGTCGCCATCGCGCAGAATCCACAAGTTGATATGGCTCAGCGCGAACGGTAGCGGCATGCGCAACCAGTCAACGCCGTCCGCTACCGGCACCAGGTCTCCGTGATCCGGCCGGATTTCGAATTCGTAGGCAATGTCCGGTGCGGTACTCACATTTGCATGATCGCACAGTTGTCAATACTGGCCCGAACTTTCGCCACCGCCTGTTCCTTGACCGGGCCGTAGCCACGGATGTCCTGGTACAGGTTGACAACCTCGGTGGCCGCGTCGATGTCGTCCTCTTGGAGGCCGTCCAGCAGCCTGCCGACATTGGCTTCGAATTCACCGATAAGAGCACGCTCCATGCGACGTTCCGCGGTGTAACCGAAGAGGTCGAGACGGGTGCCCCGCAACCCGCGAAGGCTGGCAAGCAGCCGGAACAGCGGAATCATCCAGGCGCCGAACTCCTTCTTGCGTGGCCGGCCGCGCGCGTCAAGGGTAGTGTTGAGCACCGGCGGCGCCAGGTGAAAGCGAACGCGCGCCTGTTTGCCGAAGTCCCGTTGGATCTTCTCGATAAAGCCCGTCTGCGTATGCAGTCGTGCGACCTCGTATTCGTCCTTGTAGCTCAGGAGCTTGAAATAGCTGCGCGCGACCGCCTTCGCCAGGCGGTCCTGCCCGCCGACAGCTTGTTCGGTCCGGTGCACTCTGTCCACCAGGTTTGAATACCGCTTCGCCAGTCGGTCGTCCTGGTACTCTGTGAGAAATCTTGCGCGGCGATCAACGATGTCGTGCAAGCTTTCATCCTGCTGCCGGCTGCCGTCGTCCTGCAGCAGCTGCCGAATTTTTTCGTCATCGGCAATCGCGAGCCGTCCCCAAGCGAATGCCAGCTTGTTTTTCTCCGGCTCCACGCCATTGAGTTCGATAGCGCGTTGCAGTGCCGCCAACGATACCGGCACCAGGCCCAGTTGC
>JAUIDP010000060.1 GCA_030429005.1 Gammaproteobacteria bacterium
GCGAGTTGGCGCGGGCAACGCCGCGGCTGATACGGCCGATGCCAAGCACGCCGACATAGGAGTTGTAATCGAGGCTGGACACCTGCATCTGCAACGTGCCGTCAGCCTGCACGTCGGGCGGCGGCATATGCTCGACGACGGCCTGCAACAACGGCAGCGTGTCGCCCCCGCGCACGTCCGGTTCCGTGCCGGCAAAACCCTGCAAGGCAGAGGCATAAATTACCGGGAAGTCGAGTTGCTCCTCGCTTGCGCCCAGGCGATCGAACAGTTCAAACGTCTGGTCCAGCACCCAGCCCGGCCGCGCGCCGTCGCGGTCGACCTTGTTGATGACAACCAGCGGTGTGAAACCATAGGAGAACGCTTTCTGCGTGACGAAGCGTGTCTGTGGCATCGGCCCGTCGACCGCATCGACCAGCAGCAGGACACCGTCAACCATCGATAACACGCGCTCGACTTCGCCACCAAAGTCGGCGTGACCCGGTGTGTCGACGATATTGATTCGCCAGTCCTGCCAGCGTATCGCCGTGTTCTTCGACAGGATCGTAATGCCGCGTTCACGTTCCAGGTCATTGGAATCCATGACCCGTTCGGGCACAGCCGCCCGTTCGTCCAGCGTGCCGGACTGCTGTAACAGGCGGTCAACCAGCGTGGTCTTGCCGTGATCAACATGCGCGATAATCGCGATGTTGCGAATCTTGTCGGTAGGAAACATGCGTGCGTGCCCTGAAGAGGTGGCGCATTATAGAGGCAATGAGGATACACTTCGAGCCATGAATGTCGTTTTAATCACGGGTGCCAGCTCCGGCATCGGGGCCGCCACCGCCATCGAGTTTGCGGAAGCCGGCTGGAACGTCATGGCCGCCGGCCGGCACGAAGGTCGCCTTGAGGAAGTGGCCGACGTTTCCGACAAGATCTCTACCTGGGCCGGCGATCTCGAAGACTCGGAAGACTGCGACGAACTGGTTGCCGACACGATCGACGAGTTCGGCGCGCTCGACTGCCTGGTCAACTCGGCCGGTATTCTGCCGCGCGGGAATGCCGAGGAAACCGGCGACGACGACTGGCGCGATACGATGACAATCAACCTCGACGTGCCGTTCTACCTGTCGCGCGCGGCAATTCCGCATTTGCTGGCCACCGACGGCAGCATTATCAATATCGCGTCATACTGGGGCCTGCGCGCCGGCCCGCGAGCGCTGGCCTACTGTGTCAGCAAAGGCGGACTGGTCCAGATGACGCGCGCGATGGCGCTCGACTACGCGGCCGAAGGCCTGCGGGTCAATGCTATCTGTCCTGGCGGCGTCGACACGCCAATGCTGGCCGAAGGCGCCGACGATGCCGACCTGGATGTCGACGGGTTCCTCGAGATGGTGGCCGAAGCCAGCCCGAACAAGCGCATTGCCGACCCGATTGATATCGCGGCACTGGCGCTGTTCCTTGCCAGCGATGCGGCCAAGCACATCACCGGAACTGCGATCCCGATCGACGGCGGCCTGCAGGCCTAGGCAAGACAAAAAGGGGAAACGACAAAAAGGGGAAACGACAAAAAGGGCTCTGACCCCTTTTTGTCGTTTCCCCTTTTTGTCGTTTCCCCTTTCTGTCGGTTTGGACTAGCGCCGCGGCTTTGACTTGCTCCAGTACTGCAGCAGCAGGAACCCGACCAGCATGCCGCCGAGATGGGCAAAGTGCGCCACACCGGGTGCGGCGCCGCTGACACCGAGGAAAATCGAAATCACGGCGAATATCAGCACGAAATACTTCGCCTTCATTGGAATTGGCGGAATCAGCAGCATGATCGTCTGGTTGGGGAATGCGAGTGCATAGGCCAGCAGGACGCCCATCAGGCCACCCGACGCGCCGACGGTGAAATAGACGCCCCCCTGCATGCCGGCGACCAGCATTTGTACTATGCCGGCACCGACGACGCAGACCAGGTAATAAATCAGGAAGCGCTTTGGCCCCATCATCGGCTCGATATGCCGGCCGAACATCCACAGGCCGAGCATGTTGAAGCCGATGTGATACAGCGAATTCACATCGTGCAGGAAACCGTAGGTCAGCAACTGCCACGGCCGGAACAACCCGGAGTCCAGCGGCCACAGCGCAAAATTGTAGAGCATGAACTCGGGGAGAAAGCGTTCCGCCGCGTACAGCAGGCCGTTCGCGATGAGTAACGCAAATACAACGTCAGGAATGCCGCTCTGCCGCCGCGGCCGCATATTGTAAACCGGTGAATTCATTTTTTAGCTCAGGCTAGTCAGTGCGCTGGTACACCGTTCGACCGTCAAAGATTGTCATAGTTACGTACGCATCGCTGATTTCATAGGGATCGATCTCGAACAGGTTGCGGTTCAGCACCACCAGGTCGGCGCGCTTGCCCACCTCGATTGAACCCTGCTTGTCGTCCAGCTTCATCGTGTAGGCGCCGTTGATCGTGTACGCGTCGATCATCGTTGCGAGGTCCACACGCTCGTCGGCATTCAACACCGGCCCATCGTTGCTGTAGGGATCCTGGCGTGTAACACCGACCTCGATCGCCAGCAGTGGATTCATCGATGTGACAAAGTAATCGCTGGCGCCGTTGATCCGGCCGCCGGCTTCGTCCACGCTGGCCAAGGGATACATTTGCCAGGTGCGTTCCCTGCCGATCATCGGTACATCCAGTTCCAGTGCTGCTGCATCCGGATACGCCCACAGCGTCTGGAAAGTCGCGCCGACATCCAGCTCGGCAAAGCGCGGCAGGTCCTGGTCGGCAACCAGTTGCACATGCGTCATATGATGCCGGTTGTCGGTGACACCGTTCGCCGTCCGCGCGGCTTCGAATGCGTCCAGCGCCATGCGCACCGCGGCATCGCCGATCGCATGTATGTGTACCTGCACACCCATCGCATCGATACGACTGACGTACTCGTTGAGTTTTTCCTGCGTGTAGTAGCGCGGCCCGAGGCCCAGCGACTCGTCTTCATACGGCTCCAGCAAAGCGCCGGTTCCGGACTCGATGACACCATCCATGTAAATCTTCACTGAATTGACATCGATATTCGGCCGCCGCCATTGCTCACGTTTCGCGAGCAATTCAAAAATGCTGTCGTCAAACGCGCCGGACTGCCAGTTGATAGGCGAGAGTGAAACCCTGGCGCGCAGCTTGAATTTGCCGGCATCGTTGAGGCCGAGCAGCGGCCGTAGCAGGTCTTCGTCCATGCCGGGTTCGATAACCGCCGTAACACCGAGGCGATGCGCCATCCTGACCGTCGTCTCGATGCGGCGCTGTTCGTACTCTGCGCTGAACCCGGGTTCGTGTGCCTTGACCAGCAGCATCGCGGAATCGTGCAGTGCACCGGTCGCCTCGCCGGTCTCCGGGTCGCGCACGATCACGCCGTCCTCGCCGGCAACCGTCTCTTTGTGTATGCCGGCAATTTCGAGCGCCCGGCTGTTGACCCACAATGTGTGACCAAAACTCGAGCCAAGTGCGACGGGACGATCCGGAAACAACGCGTCAAGTATCGCCTTGTCCGGTTCGCTCTTCGGCCACAGGTGGGCTGCCCAGCCGCCGCCGACGATCCAGCGCTCCTCACCGACGCCGTCCAGTTGCGTGCACTCGCGCAATCTCGCCTCGACCGCTGCGACAGTCTCGAGGTGCATCAGGTTGCATTCCTCGTCGGCCGCGTCGCCGATCAGGATATGCGTGTGCGAATCGTGAAAACCCGGCAACAGCATCTGGTCCTGCAGGTCGATGACCTCGGTACCGGCGCCGACGTATGGCCGAACGCCGTCAGCGCTGCCGACATAAGCGATCCGGCCGTCGCGCACGGCCACCGCCTCGGCAACACTGCGTTCGGCATCGACCGTATACACGTACCCGTTTGTCAGCACCCTGTCGGCGGGCTCGACTTGAGGCTGTCGATCACAGGCGGTAAGTACAATAAAAACAACAACTTGTAATACCGCGAGGCGCGCTACCATCCGCCGCCTCCGCCGCCGCCACCACCCCCGCCGGAGAAGCCCCCGCCACCGCTGCCTGACGACGATCCGGGCGGCGTCACCGAACTGCTGATGGCCGTGTTCAGGCTGCTCGACAACTGGCTCGTGCTGTCGGTCAGCCGGGAGACGTTCCAGGCGCCGTTGTACCAGCTCGGGCTGTATGGCCCGCCTTCGGGACGCTGCGCGCTGGCCAGTACACCGGCAAACTTTTCTGCCCACTGCTGGTCGACGCCCAGGGCCAGCGCAAACGGCAGGTATGCTTCAAACAACTCGGGGGTTTTCTCCGGTGGATTGCGCAATGCCATCTCGTCCTTCTCGGCCACCTCGAGGTAGTCGCGAAAGCCTTCCAGCTCGTCCAGTAATTTGCGGCCTCGCATCGTCGGGCGTTTCATGATGTTGGCGAAGAATACGGTGACAAGGAACATGGCGATAATCGTCACGATGACCAGCACGCCCGGGGTACCGGCACTCAGTGCAAAAATCGCCGTCACGCCGACGATCAGGATCGCGGGCACATTCAGCAGTACGTTCCAGCGAAAGTACTTGTTCCGATAGTCCTGCCCAAGCGACTTCTGGTGCCTCGACTTCGCCTTGCCAAGCAGCTTGTGATTCTCGTTCTCGAGTACGACCTTGTCGCCTTCCGCAAACAAGCCAGCCAACAGTTCGGCTTCACCGGGTGCCAGCGCCGGCGCATTGGCGCCCGGGTTGGTCCTGCTCAGCGAATGCTCGTTTTCCTTGCTACCAAAATTGAAGAACCCGCTGGGTTTCACGAGGGCATTGATGCGCAGGTAGCCCTTGACGGCCAGGTTGACGACGGCTGCTGTCATCGTCTTGTCGTCGTAGTACATCTGGCGGATATAGCGCAACGAAGCCGGCGAATAGCCCAGCGGCGGCGTATAGCGCGTCACGTGCACACCGGGCTCCGGATCCTTGCCAAACGAGCGCCAGACCGGGATATAGAATGCGAGCAACAGCGCAAAACCAGATAGCGCGATAACGAGGTTGATGTTGTCCTGCAGCAGCCAGCCGGCGCGCTGCAAGTCGGTTGGCTCCGCCACCTTGCCCTTCGGCCAGCCAACGACGATGGTCAGGCCGTGATGCGGCAGCAGTGTCCCGGTGGTCTGAAACGTAACGACCGGCGTGTCGTCGATGCTCGCCGAGTAATTGCGGTCCTTGCTGCCGGCTGCGCCCGTGTATGCTTCAACGAACACCTCGTCGCGCTGCACATCGAAGGCAAACGCAACGGTCGCGCCCGCCTTGTCGATCGGGAAAGCCCAGTCCAGCCCGGTCACGTTCCAGTACAACTCGTCATGCCGCTCAAAGAAGCCCAGCATGCGACTGGCGCGGTAGCGAAACGTGTAAGTGTACTCACCCGGGTCGAGGTAACGGTTGGCATTGCCAAAATACACGCGCACGCCATTCAGAAAATCGTCGCTGTGAAAGTCCTCGCGTTCGCCATCACGCAACACCGCCTGGGGCTCAAACGCGACTTCGACCTGGTTGCCGTACTGGTCCCTGTACTCGGTAGGAAAATCACGATAGATGCCGCGCTGTATGCGGTGACCCTCGGCTCGCACGGTGATGCGCTCGGTAACGTCGATCCAGCCATCCGCCGCCACGACGATGTCGCTGTGGAACTCGAGGATGCGCTCGTCAGCGCTGGCCGCCGACGTGACCAGCAGTAACAGCAACGGGAAAAAGCGCATCACTCGACAGAACCCAGCTTGACCAGTGGCACATTGGCGACGTCGTCAGACGCTTTCTGGAAGAACTCACGGCCAGCGAAGCCGAACAACGAGGCAATGATGTTGCTCGGCACGACTTCGGTCAGCGTGTTGTAGTCACGCACCGAACCGTTGTAGTAACGGCGCGCAAACTGCAGGTAGTTCTCGGTTTCAGCCAGCTCCTTTTGCAGGCTGAGGAAATTCTCGTTGGCCTTCAGGTCGGGGTAGCTCTCTGCCAGCGCGATCAGCTTGTGTACGCCGGCGCCGAGTTCCTCCTCCACTTCACCGCGCTGTTTTACGTCGGTAATCGACCGTGCCCTGGAACGTAACTCGGTGATAGCTGCAAGCGTCGCCCGCTCGTAGCTCGCGTACTGGTCCACGGCTTTTACCAGGTTCGGAATCAGGTCGTGACGGCGCTGCAGCTGCACATCGATATCGCTCCACGCGGTGTTTACCCGGTTACGGGCGCGAACGAGACGGTTGTAGAGCACGGTGCCGGCAATGACGATTGCTAGCGAAAATAGCGACAGGGCCAATAGCATTGGCCAATTCTAGTACAGACTAGTACCAGAAAGAGAAGAATAGCTGGAAAATGGCAGCATCCAGCTCGTAGAGCGGCTCGTCCGGATACGCAGCGCCGGTACTGAGGTCCTTGAACTCGTGATAGTCAATGTGCAGGAAATCGATCGACGCATTCACCGAGGCCTTGTCGATGAACTTCCAGCCTTCGGCGCCGCCGATGAATTCGTAGGCGGCAGCCAGCTTGAACGTGGAGCTGGTCAGCGGGCTTAGCTCCTTGTCGCGCCCGCGAAAGTTGGTCTCTTCGGGGCGTGAAAAAATGTCCTTGAAAAATGCGGCGCCGGTCTGGTCGTGGTACCGGTACTTGGCCGTGAACGTCCACGGCCCGATCGGGTGGATATAGGTAATCGATGCCGTGTCGCTCTTGATGTCCCAGGTGTCTTCAAAGTAGCGGTACTCGCCTTCAATTGCCGCGCGATAAGGCAGGTAATACTTGAGGCGCAGGCCCAATGCGCTGCTGGTGCGGGTATTCGGATAGAGTTCGGGCTCGTAGCTGTAGCCCAGTGCTGTCCCCGGGTCTTCGTAGCGAACAGACCGGTACGGGTTGTTGAGGAAGCCTTCGTCGGTAATGACTTCGAAGTTCAGTGCCGCGATCATGTTGCGCGACAGGATCTGTGTGACGCCGACACCATAAGCCTGCCGGTCATTTTCGCGTTCGAACGTCGGGTCCAGTGAACTGCCGACGATATCGTCGCCCAGCGCATAGCTCAGCGTAATCGTTGTCAGGTCGCCAAACATATCCTGGCTGACCGAGAAACTGTAAGTCTTCGCATCGAAGTCCGACTCGACAGAGCTGGTGTAGCCGATCGACATTGTCGTGTTGCCACGCAGGTAGTCCATACCCAGCGACCACTGCTTGCGTTCCTCGTTATACGGGCTGGCTGTCGTGATGACGTCGATCGAGGCCGAGCTGATCATATCGATATAGTAGTTTGCGACGAAAGACGTGCTGGGCCCGACCTGTTTGCGCACCAGCACTGACGGGCCATCGATATCGACACCACCGCCGGAGTACAGGTGGTACAGGATGTCCGCACGATCCTCCGGCAGTACCCCGGCGTGCGCGCCACCGCTGGCAAAAAGCGCCAGGAAAAGTATTGCTATGCCACGTCTCAACGTCACAGTCCGGATTCCTAGTTACACCCGCAGCCGCCGCCAGCGCCGCCCTCACCGCCGCGGGCACCCTCGCGCGCCTCGTAGACGTGCTGGATGTACGCGCTGGATACCGGGTCGCCATCCATCAGCATGATCGGGTCGGCCAGCCGGTCACGCTCATAAGGCTTCACCCAGGGCTCGATGGGCCCGCTGCAGGCCGACAGCCCGCCGAGGAGCAGCAGCGCAACGATGATGCGACTGCCTTGACTGCTGAAGATCTTGCTATTCATACGCATACCTCAAAAGAACACCGTCACACCGACATGGCCTTCCAGGTTGTGCGCCGTCTTGTCTTCACCGAGTACGTCGATGTCGAACAGGTGATCCCGGAAATCCACGTGAAATGCAATCGAGTCGGTAAACAGGAAGCGATAGCCGCCGCCGAAATTCACGGTAAAACGGTCGTCGCCGGCAAACCGGGTCGAGCCGAGGCCCGCGACCAGGTAGAAGGCGGTGTTGTACGCCCGGCCCTCGCCAATGAAGCCTTCGCCGGGCAACAGGTTGTAGCCCAGGTTCAGGTTGTAATAGGTCAGCGTGCGCTCGTCCTCGGAGATGATCGGCGCGCCGCCGGACAGCACTTCGAAGCTGGTCAGCCCGGCTTCCGTCTGGCCGGCCGTGGCTTCGACGAAGAAGCCCTCGGTGATGTGATAGGCGATGCGCACGCCGTAGACGACGTTGGTGCCGAAGTCCTCGACACTCATGATGCCGGCGAATCCGCCGGCCTCAAAATCCTCACGGTCGATCTTCGGTTCCTTGACTTCCCGGCGCTCGACGGCAGGGTCGATCACCTGGCCAGGCGGCTCTGAGGCCGGCGGCGGCGCTTCTTTCGGCCCGATGCCAAAGAGATTCTTCGTCGCTGCGCAGCCCGACAGGCCGATAAAGGCAGCGATCAGAAAAAGAACGCGAATCCGACTTTCCATTCTTCTATTTCCTCGTTGTCATCGCGGCTCGTGAAAACCACGTAACTCTTGTATTCGGCTCGCAGCAAAAACCGCTGAGTCGCATAAATTCTGAGACCTGCACCCACATGCCCGACCTCGTCGGTACGGTCATCGCCGGAGATGATGGTCGATTTCGGCGAGGTGTGGACTATACCGGCACCCATCGTGAAAAACGGCGAAAAGCGCCATTCCGGCCAGGTCTCATGGACGACGTTAACATTGCCCATCCAGCCGTTCGAAAAATCTCCCAAAATCTGTGAACCCCATACCTCTATGGACAGATTCGGGTTGAGCGAATACGCGCCGTACATGGATACCATGTTGGCGCCGCCGAAGTCCCCCGCCATAAATCCGACCTCCCACTTCGAGTCGATCAGGTCCTGCAGGCTCGCGGGCGAGAAATTGGCGCCTGTGCCGTCGGGATTCAGGGTCAGGTTCATCTGCTTTTCGTCGACCCAGCCGACGACACCCTTGGCCGTACGCACCTGGTACCACCAGGTGCGCTGCATCAGGATCTCGATGGATTCGCCGCGATCGACGACGTGGAATATCGGGTAGCCACGTCCCGGTCCCGTGTGCATTTCGAGGAACGGTTCAACGACCGCCACTGTGCGAAATTCGTCGTCGGCGGCCTCTGCGGGTGCCGGGATGCCTGCCGTAAGCGCCAGGGCTACGAGGCAGAGCCCCCAGAACGTGTTACTGAGGGACGTCGTAGGGGTTGTTGTAGTACTGGGCTCCGACATCCAACCATTCCGCAATTAAGCGTTTCTCCGCGCTATTCAAAAAGTTCGAGTGATCAACTGTCACATTGTTAGCAGGATCTTCGAATCGGCCGAAGAAATCGCCGGACTGCCGTGCGCCGTTTGACGACGCGGGCGAGCCGATCGGAATGACGTCGAATATGGGGTTCCCGTCCTCATCGACACCAACCTGCTGTTGCGCATCAACCACTGCGCCATCCTGTAAAACCTGAAGGTTATCACCAGCTAACAGTTCACGATAGGCATGGAAGTGCTCTGGCTCGTCCGGAGACGGCCCATCGGTCAATTCCAGCTGCCCTGCCGGGACCTGTGCGGTCATGCCATCCGCCGGATCCACGTTGGTATGGCAGTTGGTACACATATTGTCCACCTGCAGGCCGGTCGCCGGGTCCAGGATCGGCGTGACGCCGTCTGCCTCGAACGCAGGCCGCGGCAGGCTCCACAGCGGGTGGATATGCTGTTCATAGTTGATAATGACCCGGCACAGCGATGTCCAGTCGGTCTCGCAGGCAAATGACGTCGGCGACGGTGTGCTCAGTCCCGGCGTCAGCCCGGCTGCCGTGTAGCGGTATTCGATGTCCTCATTCTGCACCTGGATCAGCGGATCCTCGGTCCAGACGTCGGTGTAGATCACGTTGAGCGACGGCTCCAGCGATGAGCAGCCATCGGTCGCGCAGGTCACGCGGGCCCGGACTTCCGCCATCGTTTCGCCAACTTCGCCGATATTCCACATTGGCCGGGTACCCGGGAACTGCAGTGCACCCGAGGGCGCACCGGCATAGGCGGACTCAAACGCGTCATAGCGGCCGTGCGACAGGCCGCTGTTCGCGACGTGGCAGCCGTTGCAGGACAGCTCCTGCCCCGGCCGCACGTGCAGCCAGTTCTGGTGCCGTTCGCCCACGCGTTTGCCGTTTTCGTCAACCACGGTAATTGCCAGCGCGACGTTGGCAGGGACCTTGGTCATGACGGAGCCGTCCGGCTCGATCATCGCGTAGCCGACAATCTCGCGCATGCCCTGCTGGTCGCTGACACCGAAATCCGTGCCTTCGATCTCGATATTGGTCGCGTCCTCATCCGGGATGGAGACCGCCTTCTCGACCCGCAAAAAGCGCGCCGGGCGATCGCTGGCAAGGGTTTGCGTCGGATTAGCCATCGCCGGGATATCCACGATTGCAGCACCATCGAAGTCGTAGACACTGCGGATGTTCAGGATGCCGACGTTTTCCGTCGCGAGACTGGCATCCAGCGCGAAATCATTCATTCCGTCGGGAATGGCTGGCGGCGACAGCTTCGGATCCGCGGCGACAACCTCGGTGATGTGGAATCCTTCCTCGCCGAGCACGACCGGGCGCTGCGTGTCATTGCGCATGTCATACATCCAGACGCCATACAGCGGGTCTGCAATCGTGTACGCGCCGATCGGCGGCTCCACCGGGTTGTCCGGGTCCGGCTGGATAAACAACTGTGCAATCAGGTCATCCGTGCAGGGGTGAATACGATAGTCCAGCGTCTCCGGATCGCCGTCATCCGGCAGTGACTCGTGGATACGGCACTGGCTCCAGCTCACGAGGAAACGCTCTGTACCGTCGAGAATCGGGTAGACCGAACGAAACAGCCCGCCCGTCGACGGAACGCCCGGAATCGTTGTGACGTCATTGACGGTCGCGTCTTGCTGCGCCGGGCCGTTGAGAATGCCAATGTTCGCTGCCGTCGGTTGCTGGTTCTCGAGGTATTGCTGCGTATCGATGACCAGCAGGTCACCGCCGCCGTTGGTGTCGGTGAATGGTCTTGCGAGCACCATGATGCGGCCGTCTTCAAGCTCGCGTGGTTGCGTAAACTGGATAATCTCGCCATCGGCGCCCGTTGCGTGGCTGTGTTGGCCGTACAGCAACTCGAGAGCCGAGCCGTCCGGGTTCATGCGATACAGGTTGATCGCATCGTTCTGGCCGACATGGTCCCAGCGGCTGAAGACGATCTGGCCGTTGCTGAGTACGGCCGGGTCGAGATCGTGGCTCTGATTGAACGTCAACTGCACCACGCCGGTACCGTCGTCGTTCATCATGTGCAAATTGAAAGCGTACTCGTTCTGGTCCTCGTCCAGGCCGATAAAGGCTTCCTTGTTTTCATCAATCATCGTCGCCTGCGACTGGGTCTGGCGTGTCGACGAGAAGATGAGCCGGCCGTCGGGCAGGTACTTCGGCATGATGTCGTGACCGATCTCAGCCGTGTTGGTGGACTTGATTACACGTTCAAGGACGTCCGTGTCGAACGTGTACTTCCAGATGTTCCATGTTGGCAGATCCTCTTCATCGAGATTCGGATCGAACGGATAGCGCATTGCGAACACAATGTTGCTACCGTCATAGGCCATTTCCAGGTCACGAATTGCCGCCATTCCCTGCGTCAAATCGCCGGTGATATTGAACTCCTCGGCGCCGGGCGCTGCCTGCTCGCGGTAGAAGACATCAGCACCGTAGGCAAAGGTAATCTGCTCGCGCAGGTCATCTTCCAGTGCTTCACCGTCTTCATCCAGGGGCAATGGCGCCTTGATGTAGGCAATCGCGTAGTCGACAACAACGGGGTCCCCTTTCTGGCCCGAAGCGATATCGACACCGTCTCCGGCGGTGCATGCGCCCAGCAAGATGGAAACAGACACCAGCGCGGCCAGCAGCGGCACACGCGTCGCACTTGCGTCCCTTGTCTGATTCAATGACCTGTTCATAACCGTTACCTCTAGATCCAGTTGGTGCTCGGCAAACTCCGTCTGCCCGGCCCGCGAGATGCACACCACTCCACCATCTGAGTACCGTGCAATATTGGACTTGCGGTCGCCTTCATACCGTTAACGCGATCACAGTCCGCATTTAAATCACCAGCGTTGCGGCCGCACCTGTAAACATGCCGGCGAGTATAGGAGAGGCATTCAGGGCGATGTAATGTGGAAAAAGGGCGACAGTGCACAAAGTAAAATGCTCGTGTTCCCTTTCGTTAGCATTCTGATCGAAACACAAATTCAAACGTGACCGGCTGCCCGCAAAGTTAATTCTGTGAAGTGACACACATACCGGCGTTGTCTGTTTTCGGCGACAGGCCCTGAGCCCAGCAGTGGCAACGTTTTATCCGTAGGCGTGCAAAAAGTTGTACGCAATGACAGACACAGGCTTTACATATATCGATCTCGGCCAACTCCGCCGGAAGCCCTGTAACCCACTGTTTTTTCGGTCTTTTTCGAGTTTTATTTTATCAATTGCAAAAGCTGGCACGCAGCTTGCTTCAGTGACCATGAGACGTGAAAGGTGATGGCGACGGAATACCGCCAGACCCGGTGGACTGTGAATGTAGTCACGGTGATTAAAGTTACGGTCTGGCACTATTTTGGGATATCGACGGAACGATCGTCACTTACTTAAACGTAATCGCAATACATGATGTTTTGAAAACATTACGTGAGCAGGTTGACTATGAATAACAAGACATGGACGAAACTGGTACTCGTTGCAACGCTGTCGCTTGGGCTGGCTGCGACTGCAAATGCGGGATCGCGCGAACAAGCGCAACGTATCCACGAGCGCATCGCCGGTGTACCGCCATCCGCAGCTGTCTTGCAGCAGATGCAGGACATGATCGATGGGGTACAGCCCGGGGGCGCAACCGGCGCAGCCGAGCTGGCGATGGACAACGTCAACTTTTACAACGTGACGTTGAAGAACTTTGCCGCGCCGTGGACCAACCGCGAGCAGAATGTCTTCGTTCCGCTGAACGATTACATTGCAACCGTCATCGGCATGGTGCGCGATCGTGAGGACTTCAGCACGCTGTTGTCCGAAGACCGTACGTACATCGGCAACCCCAACCTGGGACTGACTGCTCCGTCAACGACGAACAACCAGCACTATGTCGAGCTGGAGGCGAACAATATCAACCTGCGCGATGAACTCGTGTTTCGCCCCCAGTCGCAGATCATGGGCATACCCAGCAATGCGACCGCAGGCGTGATGACGTCGCGGGCCGCGGCCGAGGCTTTCTTCGTTGCCGGCACCAACCGTGCAATGTTCCGCTTCACGCTGCTCAACCACATGTGCAATGACATGGAGCAGATGCACGATACGCGCCCGCCACCCGACCGTGTGCGCCAGGACGTGAGCCGTAGCCCGGGTGGGGACAGCCGCCTGTTCCTGAATAACTGTGTCGGCTGTCACAATGGAATGGACCCGCTGGCGGGTGCTTTCGCGTACTACGACTTCGACGAAGGCAGCCAGAGCCTGGTCTATGACAGCAGCCAGGTGCACCCGAAATATTTCAATAACGACCTGAATTTCCCGCAAGGCTATCGCACTGTCGATGATTCCTGGGAAAACCGCTGGCGCGTAGGCCAGAACTCGTACCTGGGTTTCGATCCGGCCTATAACGGTGACGGCACCGGCAACGGTGCGAAATCACTGGGTGTCGAGCTCGGCAAGAGCCAGGCCTTCGCTTCCTGCCAGGTGCGGAAAGTATTCCGTACGGTCTGCCTGCGCGCCCCGGAGAACGCAGCAGATCGCACTGCAGTCAGCAATATCACATCCACATTCACCAGCACGGGCTACGACCTGAAGCAGGTGTTTGCGGATACGGCCGTTCACTGCATGGGCCAGTAGGGAGACTGAATCATGAACAACGCAAACAAGATTGCAACGCCAATGGCCCCTATCGATCGTAACGATTGTCGTGCACTGAAGAACGGCTTCATTGCGCTTGTCGCAAGCATCGTGCTCGCTGCCTGTGGTGGCGGTGCAGAAACGGTCGAGAACCAGCAGGTTGGCGGCACCGGACCGGTGAACAAGGACGCCCCGTATACCGGCCCGGTCGCGCGTGACGGCGACGTACTCCGCTTCCAGCAGGAGTTCTGGTCGAATGTGCGCTCATCGGACCGCTGCGGAAACTGCCACAACGAGACTGTTGCGCGCACGCCGTTGTTTGCCCGCAGCGATGACGTGAACATGGCCTACGACATCGCTGTTGGCCTGATCGATACCAATCAACCGTCCGCATCGTTCATCGTTTCGAAGGTTTACAGCGGTGGCAACGGCCACAACTGCTGGGTTGCGGACGCTTCCGTCTGTGAGACGATCATGACGACCTGGATCGAGAACTGGCTTGGCGGCGCCGGCGGCGGCGGCCGCTCGATCGTCCTGACGCCACCCGTGTCACAGGACCCGGGTGCGAGCAAGAACTTCCCGCCGGATGCGAATACGACCGGCACGAACGGCACCTCGTTTGCCAATACGGTCTACCCGATCCTGACCGCGAACTGCGCGGGCTGCCACAGCTCGGAGGCCGGTACACCAATTCAGCCGTATTTTGCGGACTCGAACATCGGTACTGCCTATGAAGCAGCCAAGCCGAAGATGAACCTCGATACGCCGTCACTGTCGCGCTTCGTGCAGCGACTTAGCAGCGAGTTCCACAACTGCTGGACCAACAGCTGTAGTAATGACGGCCAGGTCATGCTCGACGCGATCACAGCCTTTGCCAACGGCATTGAACTGACCCAGATCGACCCGAACCTGACAACCAGTAAGGCGCTGACACTCGCGCAGGGTACGATCGCCTCCGGCGGAAACCGTTACGAGGATGCGCAGGTTGCGCTGTGGGAGTTCAAGACCGGCTCAGGCACCGTCGCCTTCGATACCAGCGGCGTCGATCCTGCGATCAACCTGAACCTGTCACCCGAGGTTACCTGGTTCGGCGGCTGGGGCATCACGACCAATGGCGGTCGCGCCCAGGCGACGACGACATCGAGCCGGAAACTGTATGACGTCCTGCTGGAATCGGGCGAGTTCTCGATCGAAGCATGGGTTGTCCCTGCCAACGTCACGCAGGAAATGGCACGGATCGTCAGCTACTCGGCGAACTCGACCAGCCGCAACTTCGCGCTGCAGCAGACCCTGTACAACTACGACTTCCTGCTGCGGACCAATGCAGCGGACGGACAAGGCAATCCGCTCACCAGCCTGAACGGTGACCCGGCACTGTCGACCCCGGATGCAGACGAAGTCCTGCAGGCAACGCTGCAACACGTGGTCGCGACCTATCATCCCGTTGACGGGCGCCGTATCTACGTGAACGGCGTGCTGGCGACCGCGGCCGACCCGATCCCGGGCGGTACCTTCATCGACTGGCAAGACACGTTCGCGGTTGTTCTCGGCAGTGAAGTGGGCGGTGACGACACCTTCGAGGGCACGATCCGCATGGCTGCCATTCACCGCCGTGCGTTGACGCCGGAACAGGTTACGCAGAACTTCGATGTCGGCGTCGGTGAGAAATTTTTCCTGCTGTTCGACATCTCGGACATCCTGTACCCGTCTGACCCGACGATGGCACAGTCGTCCTACATCCTGTTCGAGGCTGCACAGTACGACACGTTTGCATACCTCTTTGACAGGCCGCACTTCGTGACACTGGACGGCTCCACGCCGGAAGGCATCCCGATTGAGGGCATTCGCATCGCGATGAACGGTGTCGAAATACCGGTCGGGCAGTCGTACGCGACGCTGAACGACACGCTGAGCGCGTCGGAGTTCGAGGAACTCGGCCAGCCACTGTCGAGGCTCGGTGCAGTATTGCCGCTGGAGAAAGGCCCGGCGGATGACGAGTTCTTCCTGACCTTCGATCGCCTGGCCGGCTCGACATACAGCCGCGCAGATGACCCGATGCTCGTCATCGTGCCGTCTGACCTGGATCCGGCATCGAAGATCGGTATCAAGACCTTTGACGAAATCGATGCGACCTACGCCGCGGTCACGGGTGTCGATCGCATGCAATTCGCCAACGTCGACATGACCTACCAGGAGCTCAGGCAGTCACTGCCGGCCGTTGCGAGCATCGATACGTTCCTGTCGTCACACCAGGTAGCCATTGCGCAGCTCGCGATTGCCTACTGCGATGCGATGATCGGTTCGAACGCAAATCCGAATCCGGACGCGGCGACGAAATTCCCGGGCTTCAATTTTGGCCAGGCGGCCGGTACAGCCTTCTCCGCCGGCAACCGCGGTGTCTACGTCAACAAGTTGATCGACGACATCATGGGCACCGGCCTGGCGACGCAACCGGCGTTTGGCGACGTCTACGGCGAACTTGCGTCGAATGCGGCGAGCGGCGGACGTCCGGACAACCTGATTGACCGGCTGCTGAATCCGCCGCCGGGTGCAACACCGAGTGATACGCGCGCAATTGCGAAAGGCGTCTGTGCCGCCATGCTCGGCAGCTCGGCAACCTTGATTCAGTAAAGACAGGATTAGGAAAGGAATACGACTATGGCTAAGAAACGTAACTTTGATGCGCCGCAGATGCATGGCGACCATCCGCGTCCTGTCACGCGACGTCAATTCGTTGCCCAGGGCTTCATGTCCGGCGCTGCGTACGCAACCGGGGCCGGTGTGATGAGCCTGTTTGCAAACCCGCAGGAAGTGTTGGCCCAGTCCAACCTGTCGGCGGACCTGCAGGCATTGCTGACCAATCCCTGCAATATCGCATCCAACGGTGCTGGCAAGATTCCGTTCATCTGCTTCGACCTCGCAGGCGGCGCGAATATCGCCGGCTCGAACGTTCTGATCGGCAGGGAAGGCGGCCAGCGCGACTTCCTGTCGACGAACGGCTACGAGCGCCAGGGGCTGCCCGGCAACATGCTGCCGGGTATGACGGACCCGACACTGGGTCTGCCGTA
>JAUIDP010000061.1 GCA_030429005.1 Gammaproteobacteria bacterium
CGTCGGCAAGCGAAACCTGCTTGCCACCTTTCAGCGCCTTGTTGAAGTCCTGTTGGATATCGGTGAGGACTTCCAGCGTCCTGGACAATGCATCGGGATCATTTACCGCCCAGCCGTTTTGCGGGGCGAGGCGAATGCGCGCTCCATTGGCGCCGCCACGCATATCCGATCCTCGGTAGGTCGAGGCCGATGCCCAGGCGGTGCGCACCAGTTCGGCAACGCTGAGACCGGAGTCCAGGATCTTCGCTTTCAGCCTGCTCGCATCCTTTGCATCGATCAGCTTGTAGTCGACGGCCGGGACCGGGTCCTGCCAGCTGAATACTTCGTCCGGTACTTCGCTGCCTACATACCGGGCGCGCGGGCCGAGGTCGCGGTGTGTCAGCTTGAACCATGCCTTGGCGAATGCCAGGTCGAATTCTTTCGGGTTCTCAAGGAATCGTTCCGAGATCGCACGAAAGCCGGGATCCTCCTTGAGCGCCAGGTCAGTTGTCAGCATGATCGGCGGATTGCGCTTGCCCTCGATGTGGGCGTCCGGCACGGCCGTGTGCAGGTCCTTGTTCTTTGGCACCCAGAGTGTTGCGCCAGCCGGCGTGACGGATTGTTCCCATTCGAAGTTCAGCAGGTTGCTGAGGAACAGCATCGACCAGGCGGTCGGCGTCTGCGTCCATGCACCTTCCAGGCCACTGGTCATCGTGTCGGCGCCTTTGCCCTCGCCGCACTTGTTGGTCCAGCCAAGTCCCTGCTCCTCGATGTCGGCCGCAGCAGGCTCAGGACCGATGCAGTCGACTTTTCTCGCGCCGTGGGTCTTGCCGAGCGTATGGCCACCTGCGATCAGCGCGACGATCTCCTCGTCGTTCATCGCCATCCGGCCGAAGGACTCGCGAATGTGCGCAGCAGCGGACACCGGATCACCATTACCGTTGGGGCCTTCCGGGTTGACGTAGATCAAGCCCATTTGTACGGCTGCCAGCGGCCGCTCGAGTTCGCCCTTGTCGTCGTAACGCTTGTCGTTGCCCAGCCAGGTGGATTCCTTGCCCCAGTAGACATTGTCTGCCTCCCAGTCATCGACACGACCGCCGGCAAAGCCGAAGGTCTCGAAGCCCATGGACTCCAGCGAGACATTGCCCGCCAGGATCATCAGGTCGGCCCAGGACACATTGCGACCGTATTTCTGTTTAACCGGCCACAACAGGCGACGGGCCTTGTCGAGGTTGGCGTTGTCCGGCCAGCTGTTCAGCGGCTCGAATCGCTGCTGGCCGCCATCGGCGCCGCCGCGCCCATCATGTACGCGGTAGGTACCGGCGCTGTGCCAGGCCATCCGGATCATCAGGCCACCGTAGTGGCCCCAGTCTGCCGGCCACCAGTCCTGCGATGTGGTCAGTACCTCTTCAATATCAGCTTTCAGTGCGTCGAGGTCGACGCTGGCAAACGCTTCGGCATAGTCGAATTCCGCTCCGTACGGATTCGACCGTGCATCGTGAGCACGGAGTTGGTCCAGGTTGAGTGAGTCTGGCCACCAGAACCGGTTTGTACCGGCCATGTCGTCGGCATAAACCGTCCCTGTTATCAGTGCGGACAACGCGGCCGTTACGACCAGTGCGGTAGCACGTCGTGATTTAATCGGCATCGCTTTTCTCCCATATTGGTTCGTTGTGAGCTCCCCCAAAGACAATAATAGGCGTTTCTATATAACCTGCAAAACGGAATAAATATCTCAGAGTATTCGATTTTATGGGATATTTAGGGTAGCGGAACCAGGTGCAGCAGCGGGCCGGCATCCAGGCGAATACCGGCTCGCTGTTGCGCAACAAGAAAAGCCCTAGAAGGTGCCCCAGTAAGGTTGGGCGCCACTCGTAGAGATTACCCGGCCAACCTTGTCGAATGCTTTCTGGACTTCGGGTCGCAGGCGGACCGAGTCTCCCTTCGCTTTGAGTTCCACGAGGAAAGGGGGTGTGGTTGTCGGGTCCGGCGAATCTACAAATGAACGAATGGCGTAGCCCTTGTCATCATCGTCCTGCAGCCGTTCGATAATGACTTCGGCAGCCCGGTCCAGTTTGTCCATGCACAGCAGTGCCTTCGTATAAGCCGCGGGATTCTCGTCTGCAATTGGCATTATCGACTCGGCCAGGACCGCCTCGGCCTGTTCGATCTGCTGCAGCTGGTAGAGTGAACAGGCTTTCGATTCGTAAATCCACATCCAGCCAAAGTCGCTCGCAACATCGCTGCCCATCGCTTCGAGGGCTTCCGCTCCTTCCAGCGTTGCTTCAAACCTGCCCCAGAGTTGCAGCAACTCGAGATGATTGATTGCCATCGAGACCAGGGCACCATTCTCGCGCACGCCGAAACCCTGCAGGCGGGTTAGAAAATCAAAAGCCTCTTCCGGCGAGCCGCGCTCGGAAAGCACATAGGCATATTCGTTGACAAACCAGTAGGCATCTTCCCCAACCGCCTCGATTCGTGACCAGTCTTCGATCACCGGAGCCGCGTACGCCTGGGCCTCGTCAAGTTGGCCCGCCATTCGCAGTGCTTCCAGGTGACGTGTCTTCAACTTGTAGTCATCGGGCGATTCGTCGACCAGTGCACGCGTACTATCCACGTACGCCGAGAACGCATCGTCAAGGTCGGCGCCCCAACGATCTTCAATCTCGTCCCAGATTGCTGCCGTCTCCTTATTCGTCAGCAGATCGGCGATTTCGGTCGGACTGTCGACATAGTCAAGATACAGCAGGGCCTCGGACCTGTCGCCATCCTTGCACAAGCTCTCGATTGCCGAAGGAAAAACCCACCACAGGTCCTTGATCTTCTTCGACTGCGATGTGTGCAATGCGCGGGCAAACGCGACATACAGCTCGTCGCGCTCGTCGTTCAGGTCCTCCAGGTACAATCTTCGAAAATGCCAGGACATCCAGTCCACATTGACGTCGTCAACGGCGTCCGGAAACTTCTCGAGCATCTGCGCAATGACTGTGCTTGCGCGGGCATATTCATCCTGCGCCCCCAGAACCGATACATACTGAAAATAGCTGGCAGCCGCAGCGGGTTCGTACAGATCGAAAGCCTCATCGAAGGACACCATCGCGGCGCCCTCCCGGTCCATGTCTCGCAATACCATTGCTTTCTGCAACTGCAAGTAGCCGCGAATTTGCGTCGGCTCATCGTATTCATCCAGCAGCGAGTTCAGCCCGGTCAATGCCTCGATGTTGTGGCCGTCTGCAGCCAGCGAACGAAGCCGCATGATTTCCTTTTCGGTGGCCATGTCCAGTGGCGTTGCAAGTTCCAGCTGCCTGGATAGCGTAGGCACAGCCATGTAGACATTGAGGCTGATGTCGGATTCCTCGGCAATGGTGTCCGCCAGGTCGGTGACCGGCTTCACCAGCGGCAGCTCTGCGACCTTGGCGGTAACGGCCAATGTGTAGTCGATCTGAAACGTTTCGCCGTCGCCGGTGAACTTCCTGTCGTATGTAATGCCGGCAACCGATTCAGATGTATCGCCCGGCAAGTACATCATGCGGCCGGGTGTCTCAATGCGTACGCTGTGCCGGGTGCTCGCACCATAGGGTAATCGCAGTGGAGCCGTTCGGTCGGCTTCGACCGATTGCGGCAACATATCCTGTACCGCTGTTGCGGCAATCGGTAGCTTGCGCCGCAACTCGCTGTCTTTGAAGGTTTCGGCGTCAATCGTATAGGCGCCGCGGTAGACGACGACGTTGTTGTCCATGTCGTCTTCGATCGTCAGCGGCTCACTTTCGCTGATGCCGGGATAGCGTGCAGCGTAGTAGTCGAGGAAGCTCCGTGAAATGCTCTCAAGCCCCGAGTTGGCAATGACCAGGCGCGTAAAGTCTGCCGAAACGCCGCGGTTGGTGTATTCGTACGAAAGGACGAACTGGCCATCTTCGTCGTCCGGCAACAGGAATGTTTCACTGATTTCGTCAAGGGGCTCGCCTGGAAATGGCACTTCGAGATTGATCAGCGCATCCTGCTGCTCTCGAATGGGCAGGATATAGCCGTAGTCCAGCGGCGAGAGTGCGCTTAGCGTGCCGCCCTGGTGTGACAGTGTCGGATCGACCCAGAAAGTCTGGCCGTCCACGTTGACCTGCACCACAACATGATCGAAGCCGTCGATCATCGGCGGCAGGTTGTCGAGCCGTCGACCATTGCTGATCGATGCGAGTGCGGGAACGGCTTCGATCCCGAGATGGTTGAGCGCAGCGATCAGCAGTACGGACTTGTCCTTGCAATCGCCGTATCCACGATCAAGCGTCACGGAAGGTGGCCGCGGAACGTGTGAACCCAGACCAACCTCGATTCCAAGGTAGCGAATATCCTCCTGGACAAGGCGCAACACCGAACGGACCTGGTCCTGCTGGGCCGGGAACTCGTCCGCAATGTTGTCGAGCCGGTCGATGAACTCAGCCGGCAGCGGCTCTTCAACAGCAAACACGGGTAATGCCCAATCGACGACGTCAGACCAGGTATCCATTGTGGTCATAACAATGTAACCGAACTGAGTGTAGTCGTCCGGCGCGTCCTGTAGCGGCCGTTTTGGCTCCGGATCCTGTCTTGAAATCTCGAAGGTTTTCCAGCCGGCAGACGTGGTAATCGAAGGCTCCAGTTCCGTGGCAATACTGTGAGTATTGATCTGCATGTCTTCAGGCACCGACAGGCTGTAGTACATCTGTGCAAGCGGCACACTCCATTCGACCGAAACCAGGTCAAAGAACTCGTCCGGCCACAGGGGTGACTGGATATTCGCGCTGATGGCGTAGTCGATAACGTCTCCCACGCGGACGTCCTCCAACTGGATGACGGCTGTCAGGTTGCCGTCAATAAGGTTCGCGCCCAGGCCTTCCTCCTGGCGCAAAACCGTTATTTCGACATCCTGCAGGCGATCCGCGATCTGTCCATCGCGAATTACGCGAAGCGAGTTGAAAGTCAGTGTGCTGTTGGCGGGATCGAAAACACGCACAATCGTCGCTGCCTGCTCAAGACCTGACCGATCGACCACCTTGTATACGTGGCGTTCGTAGAAGTCGTAGCCTTCATCCGTCTTGCGCAGTTGCGTGTCGGTGAGCAGGTAGGCCATACCGAGCTGAAACTGCCCGTCGCGGGTTTCGGCGAACTCACCAGTCGTTCGTTCGACAACCCAGTCGGGTGCTTCAGCTTTGTGGACATTGTCGTCAGCGATCGCGAGCGACGTCAGGAAGATACAGGTAACACCAGTAAGGAAGCGGGACATGCGGTTCCTCGCGTAATTTTATCAGTTGCTCAGAATAGCACGCGTGGCGTGCAGTGAAGTTGATGCAGTCCACATTGCAAAGTGCTACACAGTTCCGCTGCTACAACGGTCGAAAGTCCCGGAATCAGCCGGCTGGCGAGGAATACGCCGGAGTTAAGTAAACTGTACCCGCAAATGGAGCGTCAGTTGGCGGAGGCAGGTGCTGCGGACGACAGGTCGATCATCGTGAACTGCGAGTGCCGGTCGTCCGGGCCACTCTGGCGCCGGTGATACTCACCGTGCTGGTCCATTTCCCAGGCGCCGCAGCGATCGGTGAGCTGCAGGTCGAGAAACTCGCGCAGTTCCGCCTGCAGGTCCTGGTGACGAACAGGCACGAGCGCTTCCACCCGGCTCTCGAGATTGCGTGACATCAGGTCGGCAGAGCCAATGTAATACTCTTCGTCGCCGCCGTTGTGGAAGTAATAGATACGCGAGTGCTCGAGGAACCGGCCAATCACGCTGATGACACTCGCCGTCTCGGAAAGCCCTGGAATACCGGGCCGGAAGCGGCAGGTGTCGCGAATGATCAGGTCGACCACCACGCCGGCGCGTGTGGCTTCGTACAGGTGCCGCACGATATCGGGATCTTCGAGTGCGTTCGTCTTTAGCTGGATGAGCCCGTTGCCGTGCTCACGTTGCAGGTGGATCTCCCGCCGGATGCGGCTGATCAGTGCGGCTTTCATCTGCAGCGGTGCGACCAGCAACTCTTCGTACTGCCGGCCGCTGAGAGAGCCGGACGTCATCAGGTTGAAAAGCTCTGTTGCGTCATCCGCCACAACGGTGTCCGAGGACATCAGGCCGAAATCGGAGTAGAGACGCGCTGTCTCGGAATTGTAGTTGCCGGTACCGATATGCACGTAGCGGTGCAATTTTCCCGACGGCAGCTTGCGCAGGATCAGCATGGCTTTCGTATGGGTCTTGTAGCCGACGACGCCGTAGGCGACATGAATACCGGCCTCTTCGAGCCGGTTCGCCCAGCGGATGTTGGCGGCCTCGTCGAAACGGGCCTGTAGTTCCACCACTACTGCAACCTGCTTGCCCTGCGTGACCGCCTGGATGAGCAACGGGATAATCTTCGAATCCTCCGACGTGCGATACACCGTCGTCTTGATCGCGAGAACGTTCGGGTCCGCAACCGCTTCTTTCAGCAGGCGCGTGACCGAGCGGTCGAAACCCTGGTATGGGTACTTGCACAGCAGTGGGCCGTTTGTATCCAGCTCATCGAAAATCGATTTGGCGCGCGCCAGGCGCGGGTGGTCGGCCGGGATGTGCGGCGGAAACTTGAGGTCAGGCCGATCGAGACCGGCAAGCTGCATCAGGTCGCGCGTGCCCAGCATCTCATGAACTTCGTAGATATCATCGGGGCCGCTGAACTTCAGTTCCCGAATCAGGTGGTCGCGCAGCTGCGGCCGCAGGTCCGGCGAGACCTCGAGGCGTACGACCGGGGCAAAGCGGCGTTCGCGGAGTTCTGCCTCGATCATCTCGAGCAGGTCGTTTGCGAGTTCCTCGTCTCGCTCGACGATGGCATTGCGGGTGACCCGGAATTCTGCTGCCGACAGTATTGCAGCACCCGGAAACAGCAGGTCGAGGTTGCCAGTGATCACCTCTTCGAGGCGTACAAAATGATCGCTTTCGCCAATGCGCATCAGGCGCGGCATGCGGCTTGAACTGGGTGTCTTGATCCGGACCAGGTGCGGGTCCGCCTCGACCGGGTCATGGACTTCGAGCAGCAGGTTGACCGACAGGTTCGAGACAAACGGGAACGGATGTGCCTCGTCAATGGCGAGTGGGGTTACCAAGGGCAGCACCGACTCTCGGTACTCTTCGCGCATAGCCTCGCGGGAATCTTCATCGAGCTCCGCGTACGACTTGACGCTGATGCCCTCGGCCGCCAGCAAGGCCATAAGGCGTCGCAGGATCGCGGTTCGTTCGTCCAGGGCGCGGCATACGAACTCGCGGCACTCCGCCAGCTGTTGCTGCGGTGAGCGCCCGTCAATCGTCGGGGTCATCATGCCGGCGCCAACCTGCTGTTTGAGGCCGCCGATGCGCTTCATGAAAAACTCGTCCAGGTTCGAGTCGAAGATGGACACGAACTTGACCCGTTCCAGCAACGGAATCGCCTCATTCTCGGCTTCGGCGAGTACGCGGCGGTTGAACGCGAGCCAGGTCAGCTCCCGGTTCAGGTACAGGCCCGGGTCATCCAGGTCCCAGTCGGGCCGGCCGGCAGCAGCGTCGTGAATCGTTGGCGCGCTGGACATTTCGCAAAACCTCGGGTGTTCGTCAGAACACTCAACCCTACGTCTTCAATGTGACCTTCGCAATCGACGGGGTACCGGTTTTTAGTGACTTTCCCGGGTTGGTTTCGCCGGCAGCAGGCGCTTTGCCGCCATGAATATGCCGACCAGCACGCCGCCGGCGACAAAACCGAACAGACCGTTGTACAACGTGGCGGCCACCATGCCGGCCAGGCCGCTCAATACCGGCAGTTCCAGCGCCCAGGCTTCGACGATGTGCAGCAGGTCGCCGGCCATAGGCAAACCATGGACGAGAATGCCGCCGCCGACAAGGAACATTGCCGCCGTGCCGACAATCGACAGAGTGCGCATCAGTTTTGGCGCCATGCGCAGGATCCAGCCGCCAAGCCAGTGCTGGAAGCCGGCAAAGCGCGTGTCCTCCGGTTTCTCGATCAGGTGCAGCCCGACGTCGTCCATCTTGACGATGCCGGCAACCAGGCCGTACACACCTACCGTAATCACGGCAGCGAGAAACGACAGGACAGTGATTCGCGTCACGAGGTCCGCGTCCTGCACTGTGCCGAGGACGATGACTATGATCTCGGCCGACAGGATCGCGTCGGTGCGAATGGCGCCGCGGATGCGCTTCTTCTCGAATGCGACCATGTCCACCTGTTTGTTGGCAACGGCCTGCAGGCGTTGCTTGTGTTCTTCCTTTTGCTCGGCATCAGCCGACGGGTGCAGGAAGCGGTGGCTGACTTTTTCGAAGCCTTCGAAGCACAGGAACGCACCGCCCAGCATCAGCAGCGGCGTGATCGTCCACGGTGCAAAGGCGCTGAGAAGCAGCGCGATCGGCACCATGATCAGCTTGTTCAGTGCCGAGCCTTTGAACACTGCCCAGACGACCGGTAATTCCCGCTCTGCGCGAATTCCCGACACCTGCTCGGCATTCAGCGCCAGGTCGTCGCCCAGGACGCCGGCGGTTTTCTTCGCTGCGACCTTGGTCAGGACGGAGACATCGTCGAGCAAGGTCGCAATGTCGTCGAGCAGTGTAAAGAGGCTGGCTCCGGCCATCGGCTATTTCTCGTTATTGGTATGGCCCGATGTCGAAACAGCGCGGGGTCAGGAAAATACTAGGGTGCGCGTATCCTGTTGGCAAGAGCGCGGGCGCACATCAGCAATTACGCACAGAGCGCTGTCCGGGTTATGCGCAATTGCCTGGCCCTGCTGGTTGTTGTGTTGGTGCCGACGCCTAGGTGAGTCCCTGCTTCACCAGCTCCATGGCAACTGCCACGCCGAGCAGTACGCCGGGGGCTGCGATGACGAGCTGCGCAATGTTCAGCCTTCGCCGTCGATCCGGGATTCCGCTTCTCAGGCACAGCCAGGCCCACGTGGCCGAAAGAAAGCTGCCGACACCCATCCAGAGCAGGTATAGCGCGGCGAGGACGAATGCCATCCCGAGTGCCTCGCCGCCGCTGGCTGACGCTGTCTTGTCAGTTGCAACATAGATGGCGACTGCGACAAAAAACAGCCATCCGCCGATGACGGCCAGCAGCACGAGCCAGTTGAACAGGCGACTGCGGAGCAGGCCATCGGGAATCATGCGGGTGATTTTCTTCGGTACGAACCAGCAGGCGGCAAGCAATACACATGCCGCGCCGGCCAACAGTGAAGTCAACTGCCCGATGGACAGGTATTCGCCGGCCATCACCCGGATCAAGCGGGGCACGAACCAGAATACCACTGGCAATACCATCATCCAGGCAGCGATCCGCCGCTGCTCGGGATACTTCCAGCAGACGAACGCCGCGAACAGGAATATAAGGGCGAAAATCGCGTAGACGATAAAGAATACATAGACCGCGCCCAGCCCGCCGGCACCGTGCGCCATGGCGGCGACCAGTGAGAACAGGATGCCGAGCGCAATCTCGATGCCCAGCAGGATTCGCATGACACGGTGCATGCGAACAGCATACCGAACGGTGCCGCCGGGAAAAGGACGCCGTTCACGGCTGGAGAAGTGTGTATCCTTGGGCAGCTACACCGTATTGACGCAGAGGAGACAGCAAATTGGCCCCGACAGAATCGACGATGTTACCGCTTGGCACTCCGGTACCCGGGTTTTCGCTTCCCGACCCGAGCGGCAAACAGGTCGCCGTAACAGACTTTGCCGGAGCCGACGGCCTGGTCATCGCGTTTCTCAGCAACCACTGCCCGTTCGTGAAACACATTCGTTCGGAACTGGCGCAGTTCGCGAAGGATATGCAGCAACGCAATGTCGCGATGCTGGCCGTCAATGCCAATGATGTTGCCACGCACCCTGCGGACTCGCCGGAAAACATGCGCACGGAAATTGCCAACCATGGTTATACCTTCCCGTACCTGTACGACGAGTCGCAGGAAGTCGCCAAATCGTTCAGGGCTGCCTGCACGCCCGAGTTCTACCTGTTCGACAGCGATCGCAAGCTTGTCTATCGCGGCCGTTTTGACGGCGCTACGCCGGGCAACGATGAGGCGGTGACCGGCAAGGACTTGCGCGCAGCCGTGGATGCGCTGCTCGCAGGAGAACAACCCGGCGCAGATCAGCACCCCGGTATCGGCTGCAATATCAAGTGGCGCGCCGGCAACGAGCCGGACTATTTCCCGGGCTGACGTACGTAGCTATCCCTAGTCGCAATCGTTGCGACAACGCAATTGTTGTGTTAGTATAGTTCCTCAAATGAAAGGAGGGCTATCAAGACAATGATTCAATCGAATCTACCGTACGACTATGACGCACTTGAGCCGCATGTCTCGGCGAAGACATTACGGTTCCATTACGACAAGCACCACAAGGGCTATGTCGACAAGCTGAACAAGCTGGTCGAGGGTACGGTGTATGCTGACCTGCCGCTGGAGACCCTGATCGGCAGGGCCCGCGACGAAGCGAAGATCGACATCCTGAATAACGCACAACAGGCGTGGAACCACGCATTCCTGTGGGAAAGCATGGCGGCCAGCGGTGAAACGCAGCCGGACGGGCGGATCAAGGAGATGATCGAAAGCAGCTTCGGCGACGTCGCCACTTTCAAAAAACAATTTCGCAACGCGGCAACGGGGCTGTTCGGCAGTGGCTGGGTCTGGCTGGTGCAGGACGGCGACAAGCTGCAAATCCTGGCCACCGGCAATGCGGACTCACCGGTTGGTACGCACCTGACGCCGTTGCTGGTTCTCGACGTCTGGGAACATGCGTACTATCTCGACTATCAGAACGAGCGGGCGCGTTACATCGACGCATTCCTCGAGAAGTTGATTAACTGGAAATTCGCTGCCGCAAACCTGCGCGAAACCGGGAACACGAGGGCCGCATGACCGGCATCGTGCGAGGGAACCCATGGCCTGATACCGAAAGCCAGCCTCCGGGCTGGCTTTCTTGTGTTTGGCAGGGTTCGCCTGGGCCGCGGCGGTAGTCCCGGGCATGCACTCCACCGACCTGTTTGTCATCAGCGGCATTGTAGTAGCCGGCTTCGTCTGCCAGTGGCTGGCCTGGCGCGTCCGGTTGCCGTCCATCCTGTTCCTGCTGCTGGTCGGCATTGTCGTCGGACCCTGGCTCGGCTTGCTGCGGCCGGATGAACTGTTCGGCGACCTGCTCCAGCCAATGGTGTCACTCGCCGTCGCGGTCATACTCTACGAAGGCAGCCTGACGCTGAAATTTGCCGAGATCCGCGGGCGCGGCAGGGTGGTGCGCAATCTCGTCACGCTGGGCGTGCTGGTAACGTGGCTGATCGCAACCCTGGCGGCGCGACACATCCTTGGCTGGGACATGTTGCTTGCGGCGTTGTTCGGCGCCGTGGTCACCGTCAGCGGGCCCACTGTCATCGTGCCGCTGATTCGCAGTGTGCGGCCAAACAGTGCGCTGTCCAATGTCCTGCGCTGGGAAGGCATTCTTGTCGATCCGCTCGGCGCGATCTTCGCGGTCCTCGTGTTCGACTTCATCGTCGTCACGCAGACCGCGGCGACAACCACCCAGCTGTTCACAACGTTCGGCCTGATCGTCGCCGGTGGAGTGTTGCTTGGCGTTGCTGCCGGCCACGCTTTCGGCATTGTCCTGCGCAAGCACTGGCTCCCGGATTTCCTGCGCGACTACGCGGCCCTGGCAGTCGTGATCCTGGTGTTCGCCCTGGCCGAGAGCCTGGCTGCCGAGTCCGGTCTCCTGGCGGTGACCGTCATGGGTGTATGGCAGGCGAATATGAAGGACGTCGACTTCGATGACATCCTGGACTTCAATGAGAGCCTGACACTGGTGCTGGTCGCTGGCCTGTTTATCGTGCTTGCTGCACGCATAGACGTCGCCGCGCTCGTATCGCTGGGTGGCGGTGCGCTCGCAGTGCTGTTGCTGCTGCAGGTCGTGGCCGGGCCGGTACGTGCAGCCATCGCATCGATTGGCAGCGACCTCCGCTGGCAGGAACGGGTTTTCCTGGGCTGGATTTTCCCGCGCGGAATTGTCGCTGCGGCGGTTTCTGCGTTGTTTGCGCTGCGGCTCGAGTCGATGCAGTTTCCGGGCGCCGACAAGCTCGTACCCATGGTCTTCACGATTATTGTTGGCACGGTGGTCATTCAAAGCCTGACCGGTTCGCTGCTTGGCCGGTTTCTCGGTGTCACCGATCCGGAGCCAAAAGGTGTGCTGGTCGTGGGCGCGAGCCGAGCGGCGATCTTCTATGCCAAGGCGTTGCACGAGCGCGGACACAGGGTGATGGTCGCATCGCCGAGCTGGGGCGGTGTGAGCCAGGCCCGCATGGCCGGAATCCCGGTTTTCTACGGCAGCGCTGTTTCGAACTACGCCGAGCGTCATCTCGACCTGACCGGGATTGGCAAGTTACTCGCGATGTCATACCAGCCGGGGCTGAACGAGCTTGCCTGCGTCAAGTATCGCTACGAGTTTGGCAGGGACTCGGTGTTTACGTTGCGCCAGCACGCAGAATCGGGTCACGAAAAGCACCAGATTACCGGCGAGGCGGCCGGACGTGTGCTTTTTGGCGGCGAAAGGTCGGTCGATGAGCTGGGCGAAATTCTGTCTGAAGGCGGCGAGATAAAAACGACCGAGATTAAGGATTCCTACACGTTTGCCGAGTATCGCGAAAAACACCCCGAACGCATCATTCTCTTTATCAGCGATGCGGACGGCAATATTCGTTTTCCACTAAGCGAGGATTCGAACGACATCGTAACCGGCGACAAGGTCACCGCGCTCGTTACGCAGCATCAGGAAGCACCGAAACCAGAACAAGGAGTTGCAGATGTCCAATGAGGCAATGACAACGGAGATGACGCAACTGGAAAACGCCTTGCGCTTTGCTCGCTCGAAGCTGAGCGCCGATATCACGGCGCAGCGGCTGTTGATCCTGATCGGCGTCTATTTCCACGAAGGCCTGAGCCAGCGTGAGTTGCTCAAGTTCCTGGATTCAACGTCGATCACGGCACTGTCCCGGAACATCGCCGACCTGTCAGCCCTGACGACGAGGAAAAACCCTGGACCGGGTCTGCTCGAACTGCGTACCGACCCGATGAACCTGCGGGTCAAGAAAATCTACCTGACACCGAAGGGTCGACGTTTCATGAAACAGTGGTTCGCGGCGACGACTGCCGCCAGCTAGAATCCCGCAGCGCCCCGAGCCGCTCGGGCCGATTCGGGATCAGTCTGCGTCCTTGTCGTCCGGAATGCGGGCCTTGATATCCGGACCGAAGGTCAGGGTGGCCAGCATCAGCAGCGACAACAGCGCGGCGATCTCGAATCGATCGGCGGCAACGGCAATGCCGATCAGCCCGGTGGTCCAGATGCTGGCGGCGGTGGCGGTTCCCGAAACGTTACCGCGACTCTTCAGTATTGCGCCGCCGCCGATAAAGCCGATACCGGTGATGATGCCCTCCATCACGCGTGCCTCTGCCGTGGCGTCGTCGAAAATCGAGAAGCCGACCAGCAGGTAGCCGCAAGCCGCCATCGCGACCAGCGGAAAAGTGCGCAGCCCGGCACTGCGGCTGGCTTTCTCACGGTTGAAAGCAACCGGGAGCGCCAGCAGGTAGGCTACGCCGAGATGCCAGAAATTGAACCAAACCGCTTGCCAGTCAATAACAGATTCGCTCACCCGCCTTCCCCGGTATTATCAACTATTCGACTATATCGGCCGCCTCGTCCAGACCTTCTTCGATCTTGTCCTTCGCGGTGTCCACTGCATCATCAAGCTTCTGCTGCGCCTCTTCAACAGCATTATCGGCCTGTTCGCCTGCTTTCTCCATAGGCCCTTTTTCTGCACAGCCGAGCAGGCCGAGCAAGGCCAGCGGCAGCAAGAACATGATTGCCTTACGCATCAGTCATCCTCCGGTTAAAAGTGACAGCGACTGCATAATATCGCAATTGTTGCGATACCGCAACGATCCCGGAAGTGGTATGGAGAGGCCTGTGGTAGTTTTAGGTTGACGGGCGCCCGAAAACAGCAGCAAATAGCGGCATTTTGAGGTGAATTGCAAGACGCGATGAAGAATAACAGCAACAACCTGGCGACCCTCGGCTGGCGCGAATGGGTGGGCTTGCCCGAACTCGGGCTGGACGAAATCAAGGCCAAGATCGATACCGGTGCGCGCACGTCATCGTTGCATGCGTTCGAAGTCCGGGATTTCGTGGAGAACGACGTTCACAGGGTGGAATTCAAAATGCACCCGAACCAGCGGGACACCGAGACCGTTGTTGTCTGCGTTGCCGATATCGTAGACGAACGCGTTGTCTCGGACTCGGGTGGCCACAAGGAGAAACGCTGGGTCATTGCGTCGCCGGTGCACATCGGCGAGTACTGCTGGAATATAGAGATCAACCTGACCTCCAGAGATGACATGCGGTTTCGCATGTTGCTCGGCAGGACTGCCCTGAACGGTCGGGCACTGGTGGATCCGGCGGGTTCCTACCTCGTCGGACAGAAGCGCAAGTAAAAGGAGCCCAGGGAATGGCAAAGAACAAACCCTTCAGTATCGGTGACACCGAAGTCGCGCCTGGCGAGCGCAAGTCCATCGACCTGCCGGTGGCCGATCTCTACACCGGTACGTCCCTGAACATGCCGGTGAAAGTCGTGCATGGCAAGCGCGAAGGTCCGGTGCTGTTCGTTTCTGCCGCGTTGCATGGCGACGAGTTGAACGGCGTACAGGTCGTACGGCGCTTGCTGGCACAGAAATCGCTGCGCCGCATTCGCGGCACGCTGATCGCAGTTCCGATCGTGAACGTGCACGGTTTTTTGAACCAGTCCCGCTACATGCCGGACAGGCGGGACCTGAACCGGTCGTTCCCTGGCAGTGCCAAGGGCTCGATCGCATCACGTCTCGCGAACACGTTCCTGACAGAAATAGTTTCGAAGGCAGACTACGGGATTGACCTGCACACCGGTGCGCTCAATCGTTCCAATTTTCCGCAGATTCGGGCCAACATGGATGATCCGGCGACCAGGGATCTCGCGTTCGCTTTTGCCGCACCGGTGATCCTCGATGCTTCCATCCGCGATGGATCGCTGCGCGCCTGCGCGGCCGAGCGGAAATTTCCAATGTTGGTCTACGAAGCCGGCGAAGCGCTGCGATTCGACAAGACCTGTATCCGCGCCGGCCTGCGCGGCGTACTGCGCGTCATGCGTTATCTCGACATGCTGCCGGCTGTCAAAAAGTCCCGGCAGGTCAAGCCGGTGGTCGCCGATTACACCAGCTGGGTACGCTCACCGGACAGCGGGATTGTCAGCCGCAAGGTCGGGCTCGGAGCTCGCGTCGAGGAAGGAGGGATCCTGGCCTATGTCGGCGACCCGCTAGGCGAGGCCCAGGAAAAGGTCGTCGCGCCATTCGACGGAATCGTCATCGGGCGCAGTAACCTGCCGTTGGCACATGAGGGCGATGCATTGTTCAACGTGGCTGCATTCAAGAGTGTCAAGCGCGCCGAAAACAAGGTCGAGCAATTCGCCGCAATTCACGCAGAGCTGGAGGACTAGACTGATGAAAATAGCCGTACTGTCGACCAACCCGAACCTGTATTCGACGCGACGGCTCGTGGAGGCGGGCCTGGAGCGCGGCCACGAAATGCCGATCTACAATCACAAGCGCTGCTACATGAACATCGAAAGTAGTGCGCCGAGCATGCACTACAACGGCAGGACGATTGAGAATGTCGACGCAGTGATCCCGCGCATCGGCGCATCCGTATCTTTTTACGGCGCCGCCGTCGTACGCCAGTTCGAAGTCATGGGCGTGTACTCGGTCAACGAGTCCGTCGCGATAACGCGCTCGCGCGACAAGCTGCGCGCATCGCAGTTGCTGGCGCGCAGGGGCATCGGGTTGCCGAAGACCGGTTTTGCGAACTCGCCCGGCGATACCGATGATCTGCTGGACCTGGTCGGTGGTGCCCCGGTTGTCATCAAGTTGCTCGAGGGGACGCAAGGGGTCGGCGTGGTGCTGGCCGAAACCAAGAAGGCCGCACACAGCGTCGTCGAAGCCTTTCGCGGCCTGAAGGCCAACTTCATCGTGCAGGAATTCATCAAGGAAGCCGGCGGCGCCGACCTGCGCTGCCTGGTGGTCGGCGACAAGGTCGTCGCCGCGATGATGCGGCAGGGAAAAGAAGGCGAGTTCCGCTCAAACCTGCACCGCGGGGGCTCGGCCAGGCTGGTCAAGATTACACCCGAGGAACGCAAGACTGCCGTTCGCTCGGCGCGTGTCATGGGCCTGAATGTTGCAGGCGTGGACCTGTTGCGTTCGGCGCGTGGCCCGGTCGTCATGGAGGTCAATTCGAGCCCAGGGCTTGAAGGCATAGAGACGGCGACGAAGAAAGACGTCGCCGGCATGATTATCGAGTTTATCGAGAAGAACGCGCGCGAGGGCCGCACGCGCACGCGGGGTAAAGGCTAAAGCCACTTGCGTGAGCGAAAGTACAGGACGAGGCCGACCAGGCTCGCCAGCATGATCAGCGCCGAATAGATAAATCCATACGGATTCTCCGTGCCCGGCAGGCCGGCGACGTTCATGCCGAGCAGCCCGGTTATGAAGGTCAGCGGCAGGAAAATTGCCGCGACCACCGACAGCAGGTACATCCGTGCGTTCTGTTCCATTGCCACACGATTCATGAGCTCTTCCTGGGTCGTCAGTGCGTTTTCCCGGGCCAGGTCGAGGTCCTCGATATGGCGCGTGAGCTGGTCGCCTTCTTCGCGCAACTCGAAGATT
>JAUIDP010000120.1 GCA_030429005.1 Gammaproteobacteria bacterium
CAGCAGGTACATCCGCGCGTTCTGTTCCATTGCCACACGATTCATGAGCTCTTCCTGGGTCGTCAGTGCGTTTTCCCGGGCCAGGTCGAGGTCCTCGATATGGCGCGTGAGCTGGTCGCCTTCTTCGCGCAACTCGAAGATTTCATGGTCTGTCAGCACCGGGGCGTTGGACCGTGCAATACGGTCGATCGCGTCGCGCTGCGGCGCCAGGTGGCGGCGAATGGCTGCGGCCTGGCGGCGGACGACGCCCAGCGTGACGCGCACATTCTCGGTGTCGTGGTCGGCCAGCTTGTCATCAAGCGCGTCTACCATGCCTTCGATGTTTTCGACGGCCGATTCGATCCGCGCCGACAGAAAGCCGGTCAGGGAAACGAGGAAGTCAGCCGTATTCCTGGGTCCGTTGCCGGTCAGCAGCGCGTCTCGCAGGTCGTTGACGGATAGCACCTTCCTGCGGCGGCTCGTGAAGATCCGGTGTTTCTGCAGCGCCATGCGAACCGCAACCATGTCGTCGGGTACGGCGCCCGGGTTCATGTTGATGCCCCGCATGACAACGATCAGGCTGCCTGCCTCGACCAGTGACCGGGGCCGCGTCTCCGCGGCCAGCAGGATAGACAACACCGTATTATCCAGGCCGCTGGACCCGCTCAGCCAACTCTTGCCGGGTTTGTGCATCAGGTCGATGTCCAGCCACAGGATGCCGTCGCCTTCCTGCCAGTCGGCAACTTCCTCGTCGCTCAGGTCACGGCCACCGCCGTTGCCGTCGAGCAACATGGCGATGCTGAAAATCCTGCTCTTTCGACTCATGGTTTCTCACCCGTTGTAGCGGACGCATCCGGCAGCATCTGCACCTGCAAAGGCGTCTGCGTATCGAGGTGCACATCGCGCTGCGGGAACGCGATGACGATACCGTTCTCGTCGAACAGCTCCGCGATCCGGAAGCGAATGGCGCTGCGGATTTGTCGCAGCATGCGCTCCCCGCCCACCTCGCACCAGAGGAATGCGTCGAAAACGATAGCATTATCGCCAAAATCGTCGAGAACCACGCTGGGTGCGGGTTCTGCCTGTACTTCGGGTTGCTCTGTCACAGCTTGCAGGAACAGCTCGCCGACCAGCTTGATCGGCGAGCCGTAAGCTACGCCGACACGTACGCTGGTGCGGATCAGGTCATCGATCAGTGTCCAGTTGACAACGACGCGCTCGAGCATCTGGCTGTTCGGAATCAGCAGGTGCACACCATCGGTACGCCGGATACGCGTAGAGCGGTTGCCGATTCTCTCGACGACACCCATGTGCTCGTCGACCTCGACAAAATCGTCAATGCGGACAGGCTTTTCGAACAGCAGTATCCAGCCGCTGATAAAGTTGTTGATGATGTTTTGTGCGCCGAAGCCGACGCCGATTGCGATGGCTCCCGAGACGAATGCAAACGCTGTCAACGGCACGTGCAGCAGGCTCAGTGTCGTGATCGCCAGTGCGGCGATCAGGACGTAGAAGATCACGCGTTGCAGTATGTGTGCGGCATCCGGGCGCAGGTCGGTCTGGGCCAGCCGGTTGCGGGTGAATCGCTCGATCAGCTTGCTGAGAATGTAGCCGCCAACGACGATCAGCAACACCAGGACGATCTGGCCGACATGCAGCACGCTGCCGTCACTGAACGTGTACAGTGCGAAGTTCCAGATTGTTCGGAGCGTTTCCATAGCCAGATGAAACTCTACCGCCGCCTGCCTCGAAATCACACTGAAATTGCGAAAAACTGCAGCTAGGATAGCGGGCAGGCAAAAACCCCGGAAGATTGATACTGGAATAACCCGATGCCCTACCAGGAACCGACACAGCTGGTCCGCCTGCCCCTGATGTTGCTGCACTACGCCGAGCACGAGGGTCTGGATCATGACACCTTGCTGCAGAAAAGCGGTTTGCCGGAGGATCTGCTGGCCAACCCGGATGCGCGGGTTCCGACGCGGGCCATGACGCGGCTCTGGCGCGCGGTGATCGAGGAAATAGACGACCCGACACTCGGGTTGCACGTGGCCAGGAAGCCTGGCGTAGCCGACTTCGGACTGGTCGGCTATGCGATGCGATACAGCGACAACCTGCACGATGCACTGCATCGACTGGCACGCTACCAGCGAATCCTCACCGAGTCCGTGCGTTTCACTGTCGAGGAATACGACGATACCTGTGTATTGACGTGGGTCTCGAATCCGTCGCTGCTGGCAATCCGGCACCCGGTCGAGTGCAGCATGACCTTGCTGGTGCGTGCCGCCCGGGAACTGACCGGGACCAGCCTGAACCCGCTGAAAGTCGAACTACCGACGCCGCCGCCACGCGACCAGGCGGACTACAAGGCGGAATTTCGCTGTGACGTTGCGTTCGCCTGTGAAACGGCGGCAATCACCTGGTCGCAGCAGCAGATGCAGTTGCCGACGCCGGGCGCGGACGCAGCCCTGGCCGGTTACCTCGACCAGCTGGCGACGATTGCTGCCGAGCCCATCGGTGCGGACCACGACAGTATGACAACAGCCGTGCGTCGGGCCCTGTGGGCCCGGTTGCCGCGCGGGCGCCCGAATATCTGGCGCATCGCCAGCGAACTCGGCGTCAGCGTGCGAACCCTGCAACGCCGTCTCGGCGAGGAGGGCAGCTCGTTCTCCGAGGTGCTGGACGAATTGCGCCGCGATATCACGCGCGAGCTGCTGGCCGAAGGCAACCAGCCGGTCGCTGATATCTCCTTCCTGCTGGGCTACTCCGAGCCCAGTGCCTTCCATCGTGCCTATCGGCGCTGGCTGGAGGACGCCGCCACGCGTGGCGCCAGTTAACAGGTTTTTGGCGCGAAAGGTCGCTGTTCGCGGCGCCCGGATCGAGTCTCATAGCGGGCCGCGAAAATGGACCTGCCGGAGACCTGATTGTGAACAAAGCAATGCTGGCGAGCGACGACGCCACCGTCTGCGACCGTACCGCAACCATGCTG
>JAUIDP010000062.1 GCA_030429005.1 Gammaproteobacteria bacterium
CATGAGCGCGCGCCTCTGGCGCATGCTTGGTATCGACCGAATCGAACTGCAGATCAACTCGCTGGGATCGGCCGGGTCAAGGGCCGCGTACCGCGAAACGCTGGTTGATTATTTTCGAGGCGTGAAAAATCAGCTTGATGACGATAGTATTCGCCGGCTCGAGCAAAATCCGCTGCGTATCCTGGACAGCAAGAACCCGGAAATGCAGGAGATTGTCGACGCTGCGCCCGTAATGCTGGATCACCTCGATGACGAGTCGGCGGCGCACTTTGCGCAATTGCGGCAGATGCTGGACGCGGCCGGCATTGGGTATTCGATCAACCCCCGGCTTGTGCGGGGCCTCGATTACTACAATCGAACCGTGTTCGAGTGGGTGACCGATGCGCTGGGCGCGCAAGGCGCGGTTTGCTCCGGCGGTCGCTATGACGGGCTGGTCGAAAAGCTGGGCGGCCGGGCGACCCCGGCAGTGGGATGGGCCATGGGCATGGAACGCTTCATCGCCTTGTACGCCGCTTGCGGTGGCGCAGCGCCGGAGCGGGATGCAGAAGTCTACGTTGTCGCGGTCGGCGAGGAAGCATTGCAGCGAGCTGTCGTCCTGGCCGAGGAACTGCGCGACAAGTTGGGCGGGATTCGGGTTGACCTGAACCTCGGCGGTGGCAGTTTCAAGACCCAGTTGAAGCGCGCAGACAAGAGCAACGCACTGTATGCGCTGGTCCTGGGTGAACAGGAAGTAGCCGACAACAGGGTTGGCCTGAAGCCATTACGCAGCGCCGAGGACCAGGTCAGTGTGCCGATGGACAAGGTGGCCGCAGAATTGGCCGCTCGAATGAATAATGAATAATTGGTTGGAACGGAAATACTAAAGGCAGTTTTGTGGACGACTTACAGTCAGAGAAAGAACAGATTGAGGAAATACGGGCCTGGTGGGGTGAGTACGGCAAGGTCATCATCGCCGGCATCGTGATCACCATCGCCGGGTTGATCGGCTGGAACCAGTACAGCGCCAGCCGGCTGGCGACCGAACTGGAAGCATCAGAGCGTTTCGAGACGTTGGCCGGACATATTGTGGACGGTGACCTCGACGGTGCAGAATTTGTCGCTGATGACCTCGCGGCGAACTATGCGGACACGGCCTACGCCGCCCAGTCGAAGCTGGCATTGGCGCGGCTGTACATGGACCAGAATCGCGACCAGGACGCCGCCGAGGCGCTGCGCGAACTTCTCGACATGCGTGCGGACAACAACCTGCAAAACGTCGGGCGGATGCGCCTCGCCAGTATCCTGTTGTACCAGGACAAACCACAGGAAGTGATCGACTTGCTGGAGGGTTTCGACGCGCCGGCTTTCGCGGCGATGGCAAACGAGACGCGCGGTGATGCGTATGCGGCGCTGGAAGACTACAAGAATGCAGCTGAAGCTTACGATCGTGCGCTGGCCGACCCATCGCCGACGCCAACGATCGACCGGTCACTCGTGCAAATGAAACTCGTCGACCTGCCCGACGTCGTCGTAGCGGAAGCGGGCGTTGCGGATGAATCCACCGACGAGCCGCTGGAAGTTGAAGATGGCGTCGGCGCGATTGAAAACGAGCCGCAGGAATCCGCCGGGCCTGCTGAAGCGGAAACCGGGGACGAGGAGGGGCAGTGACTCACGCTTCGCGCATTGCTGGGCTGGCAATCGCGGCTTTGTTGCTTGGCGGTTGCAGCTGGTTCGGCAAGAAAGACGAAGCATCCGAGCCGGTCGAACTGGTCGACATCGAGACGACGCTGGATGTCCGCAGGGTGTGGAGCGTCAAGCTTGGCGATGATGCCGAATTCCTGCGCGTCATGTTGCGGCCGGCTGGTGACGGCAACCGCGTGTATGCTGCGAGCCGCGACGGCAATGTCGTGGCCATGGAACTGGAGTCCGGCAAAGAGGTGTGGCGGACCGAGCTCGAGCTGACCTTGTCTGCCGGCCCGGGCGTTGGCAACGGACTGGTTGTGGTTGGCTCGGCGGACGGCCTGGTCATTGTGCTGGATGCGACGGATGGCACGGAACGCTGGCGTGCCGATTCCGGCGGAGAAGTCTTGTCGCCGCCACTGGTTACCGACGAATACATCGTTATTTCCACGATCGACAATCGCCTGCGTGCTTTGCGGGTCTTCGATGGTAGTGACGCCTGGAGCGTCGAAAAGCAAACACCTGCGCTGACGATGCGTGGCTCTGCGACCCCGGCCATCGCATCCAATGCCGTGATAGCCGGCTTTGACAGTGGCCGCCTGGTCGCTGCAAACCTGGAAGACGGCACCGTGCTCTGGGAGTCGCTACTGGCACCGCCGAGCGGCCGCTCGGACCTCGAACGCCTGTCGGATATCGATGGCGAGATCAGTGTTGTCGGCCAGGATATCTACGCGGCAGGCTACCAGGGCAGAGTGGCCGCAGTCGCGGCAGAGTCCGGACAGATACTCTGGGCAAGGGAGATTTCTACTTATGTGGGTGTTGCGGTCGACTGGACCAGTGCTTTCACCGTCAACGAGAGTGGCGAAATCATTGCGCTGACGCGCCGCAACGGCCAGGAAAACTGGCGCCAGGATTCGCTGTTGCGCCGTGAACCTACTTTGCCGGTACCGTTCAATACGGCCGTCGTTTCGGGCGACCTGGAAGGTTACATCCACTTCTTCAGCAAGATCGACGGGACGCCGGTCGCGCGACTCCGCCAGGGCAGCGCCGCTATTTCGGCACCGCCGACAGTTATCGGCAACTACCTGCTGGTACAAAGCGATGCCGGCAACATCGCGGCCTATACCGTCAGGCAACGGGCAGCTACGCGGAACGCGTCGCCTGAATCCGAAGACGAAGGCGCCTGACCCGCGTCGACGGGGCCGAAACCCATGTTGCCAGTCATCGCGTTGATCGGTCGACCCAATGTCGGCAAGTCCACGTTATTCAATCGTCTCACGCGATCGCGCGACGCGCTGGTTGCCGACTACTCCGGGCTTACCCGCGACCGCCAGTACGGCTTCGGCCGGCTGGGGCCGATGCCCTACCTGGTCATTGATACCGGCGGAGTTGCCGGTGGTGAAGAGGGCATCAATGAGTTGATGGTCGACCAGACGGTGCGTGCGCTGAAAGAGGCCGATGTTGCATTGGTCATGGTTGACGGGCGCAGCGGCCTTACCGCGGCAGACGAGCACGTCGCTGGCCTGGCGCGCAAGCATGCGAAGAAAACATTCCTCGTCGTCAACAAGTCGGAAGGGCTGGACCAGGCGATCGCCGGCGGCGAGTTTCATGGCCTGGGTATCGGCGAGCCGCTAGCCGTCTCGGCAGCCCACGGCGATCGAATTAACGCGCTGATGGAACTGGTTCTTGCCGGTTTCGACGCCGCTGGAGCCGACGAGCCGGCAAGCGGGGAAGAGACCGAGTTGCGGATCGCCGTCGTTGGCCGGCCGAACGTCGGCAAGTCGACGTTGATCAACCGCCTGGTCGGCGAGGAGCGTCTCGTCGTCTACGACCAGCCCGGCACGACCCGCGACAGTGTTTCCGTGCCATTCGAACGCAACGATCGGAAATATGAACTGATCGATACGGCGGGCATCCGGCGTCGCTCGAAGGTCAGCGAAGCGATCGAAAAATTCAGTATTGTCAAGGCACTGCAGGCAATCGAGCGTGCAGAGGTCGTCATCTCGGTACTGGACGCGAGAGAGGGCATCACCGAGCAGGATGTCAGCCTGATGGGGTTGATCCTGGAGCGCGGGCGCGCGCTGGTGGTCGTGACCAACAAGTGGGACGGCCTGACGGCAGAGCAACGCAAGCACGTGCGCGACGAAATCGATCGCCGTTTGCCGTTTCTCGATTTCGCTGAACGCCTGACCATTTCGGCGTTGCACGGCACTGCAGTCGGCGACCTGTTGCCCGCGGTTGAGCGCGCCTACGCGGCAGCAATGCGGGACATGTCGACGACGGAGCTGACCCGTGAACTCGAGAGCGCCGTGACCACGCATCCGCCACCGCTGGTGCGTGGCCGGCGCATTCGTTTGCGCTACGCTCACCAGGGCGGACGGAATCCGCCGGTTATTGTGATTCATGGTAATCAGACCGAGCGCCTCCCCGAGGCCTATCGCCGCTACCTGGTCAATCGCTTTCGCAAGGCTTTCAAGCTCAAGGGAACACCTGTGCGCCTGGCGCTAAAGACCAGCGACAATCCCTACAAGGGCAAGCGCAACAAGCTGACGCCGCGCCAGGAACAGAAGCGCAGGCGCCTGATGAAACACGCAAAACGCTGAACGCTCTGCTATAAAGCAATGACTCCGTGAGGCGAAACAATGACCACTGCTGCTAAATCCGTTACGTTCGAGGGCCGCTTCAAGATGCATCGCGGCGGCCGCATCGAGTCGCCGACGATGGTGTACGAAACCTGGGGAGAGTTGAACAAGAACCGGGACAATGGCGTCCTGATTTTCAGCGGCTTGTCTCCTTCCGCGCACGCAGCGTCATCCCAGGCCGATCCGTCCGCCGGCTGGTGGGAAGAAATGATCGGGCCCGGCCTGCCGCTCGACACGGACCGTTTTTTCGTCATAGCCGTCAATTCCCTTGGTAGCTGCTTCGGTTCGACCGGACCGGCATCGGTCAACCCGGAAACCGGCCAGGTCTACAGGCTCGACTTCCCGGTGTTGACACTGGAGGACGTTGCGACCTCGGCCCACCTCGTGGTTCGACACCTCGGCATCGACTTGCTGCACGCAGTGGTGGGCTGTTCGATGGGCGGCATGAGCGGACTGGCCTATTGCGTTACCTATCCCGGTGCGGCCAGGGCATTCGTGTCCATTTCCTCGTGCACGCGATCGTTGCCGTTTGCTATCGCCGTACGCTCGTTGCAGCGGGAAATGATCACGCGCGATCCGAAATGGATGCACGGAACCTACGACCCGTCGGATCCGCCGCTGACAGGACAACGGCTGGCACGCAAACTCGGCATGATCACCTATCGTTCACCGCAGGAGTGGGAAAAGCGCTTCGGGCGGGAACGTGCAACGGACCAGCACGACGCCGGCAAGCAGTTCCAGATTGATTTTGCCGTGGAATCCTACCTGCAGAATCACGCCGAAAAATTCAGCGGTGGATTCGATGCCAACTGTTACCTGTACCTGTCGCGGGCATCCGACCTGTTCGACTTTTCCGAGTACGGCGGTTCGTTGAAGGCGGCGTTCTCGCGCCTGCTACTCGAGCGGACGCTGGTTATCGGTGTCGAGACGGACATCCTGTTCCCGCCTCATCAACAGCGGGAACTGGCCGAGGGTTTAGCCGAGGTCTGCAAAGACACGACCCACGTCGAGTTGGACTGTATCCGCGGTCACGACTCGTTCCTGGTCGACATGGACGCGTTCCGACCGGTTATCTGCGAATTCTTCGACAACGACTTCCAGTAGTTACTCGTCGCCGGCGCCAAGCAGCAATGCCGGGTCGACGGCATTGCCATTCAGGTAAGTGCCGAAATGCAGGTGGGCGCCCGTGACCCTGCCAGTGGCGCCGACGAGGCCGAGTGTTGCACCTGCGGCAATGTCCTGTCCCTCGTCGACGTCGATCCGGCTCAGGTGGCAGTACAGCGTGATGAAACCCTGGCCGTGGTCCAGGATCACGGTATTGCCGTTGAAATAATAGTCGCCCACGGCGGCAACGATGCCGTCGAGCGGCGCCAGTATTTCAGTTCCGGCGTTCGCGGCGATGTCCATGCCGCTGTGCGGCGACCGGGCCTCACCATTGAAAAAACGCCGCGAGCCGAAGCTGGAGCTTCTGGGCCCGTCGACCGGGTTCTGCAACCGGATATCGTCCATCGGCGTATCGCGCCAGTGATTGAGCGCGGCATCGATAATCTTGCGCTCGCGGCCGACCCGCGCCAGGTTTTCTTCGCTCAGCGAAACATAACCGGGTGCGACCTCCAGGTGCTGTTCGCGATAGGCATGCGCGGTGATGTCGAAGTCGTGCCTCGTACCATCGGCCAGGGCGATTGCTGCTGTTCCAACCGGCGTGTCGAGATGGACCCCGACAATGGCGAGCCATCGTCCGTCCTGATTTGCGACCAGCACGCGCCGATCGTCAAGATAGACCGTGGGTGCGGATCCACTGGCGGGTCCCAGGTCGATGCGGGCGATGCCTCCGGGCCATGCGGAATTGTCTGCAACAGCCGCGCCTGCAAGCAGGACGAGGAGCGCGAGTACCGACCTCACGTCTTCCGGACCGTCGCGATCAACACGCCGTCACTGAGCCGGGCCCGGATGTCATCGCCCGGCGCGACGTCGCTGGCTTTCAGCAGTACCTTGCCCGACTCCGCGTTCTCGACAATTGCATAGCCACGCTCGAGCGTTGCCAGTGGACTGACTGAATGCAGACCGCGGGCCGCCAGCTGCAGCCGGTGGTTTATATCCCGAACCGAGCGATGCGCTGCGCCGTGCAGCCTTTGTTGCAGGCTGGCCAGTCGCGCCGCGGAGCGCTCCAGCGTGGCGGCGGGACTGGAGCGTACGAGGCGCCGGCCGAGCCAGTCCAGCGACTGGCCGAGATCATCGAGCGTACGCCGCCCGAGCCGCACAATCCGCGTAGCCAGAGAGTTCAGTGAACGCAGCCAGTCGTTTCGGTCCGGTACGACAATCTCCGCGGCAGCCGACGGCGTTGGCGCACGCAGGTCTGCGACGAAGTCGGCAATCGTGAAGTCGACTTCGTGTCCCACGGCGCTGACGACCGGTATCGGGCAGTTGACTATCGAGCGTGCAAGTTGCTCGTCATTGAAGGCCATCAGGTCTTCCAGCGAGCCGCCGCCCCGGCCGATGATCAGGACGTCGCATTCCGCACGGCGGATCGCGGATTGCAGTGCGGCCTGCAGTTCCGCGGGTGCCGTCTCGCCTTGCACGGCTGCGGGGTAGATGACGACGGGAATCGACGGAAATCGACGAGCCAGGACACTGATAATGTCGCGAATGGCCGCGCCGCTCGGCGACGTGATGACGCCGATGCGCCGCGGCAGCTCGGGCAGGGCCTGTTTGCGGGACTCGTCGAACAGGCCTTCTGCATCCAGCTTTTTCTTCAGCACCTCGAACTGGCGCTTGAGTGCGCCTTCGCCGGCAAATTCAATCTGCTCGACGATCAGCTGGTAGTCGCCACGCGCCTCGTAGAGGCTGACCCGGCCAAGGGCAAGCACCTGGTCGCCGTCCTTGAAGTTCAGGACCGGACCACGCTGCCGCTGCCGGAAAAATGCAGCGCGCACCTGCGCCGAAGAATCCTTCAGGCTGAAATAGACGTGCCCGGAGGCAGGGCGGGCGATGTTGGAAATCTCGCCTTCCACCCACAGGCGGCCAAGCCCCTGTTCCAGGATGGACCGTGCCTGGCGGTTGAGTTGGCTGACGGTGATCGCTGACATGCCAGCGGCCGATGCGTTCGGCTGGCCCGAATTTTCCATGCTCGCGAGTATATCGGAGGCTGCCCAGCTTTTGCCGAAAAATTGATCGGCGTACAATGGACCGTTTAACCGAACAACCACCCCTTGCTACCGGATCTGAACCGCCTTATGCGTATCGCCAAAGAAGCCCTGACTTTCGATGATGTGTTGTTGCAACCGGGATACTCCGACGTCCTGCCGCGCGAAGTGGACCTGAGCACCCGGCTGACTCACGAGATAAAGCTCAATATCCCGCTAATGTCGGCCGCCATGGATACGGTGACCGAGGCGCGACTTGCGATCGCGCTGGCGCAGGAAGGCGGCATCGGCATCGTGCACAAGAGCATGGCGATTGAACAACAGGCGCGCGAGGTCTCGACGGTCAAGAAATTCGAAAGCGGTATTGTTCGCAATCCGATCACGGTCGACCCGGATATGAGCATCAGCGAAGTCATCAAGCTGACTGCAGCGATGGGAATTTCCGGTGTGCCGGTTGTCCGTGGCAAGGAAACGGTCGGTATCGTGACCGGACGGGACCTGCGGTTTGAGACGCGTATGGACTCACCGGTTTCCGAGGTCATGACGCCGCAGGATCGCCTGGTGACGGTTGGCGAGGGTGCCGGCAATGACGAAGTGCTGGGCCTGCTGCACCGGCATCGCATTGAGAAAGTCCTGATCGTTGGTGACGACTACGAGCTCAAGGGCATGATCACGGCGAAAGACTTCCAGAAGGCGAAAGACTATCCGCAGGCGTGCAAGGACGACCGTGGCGCGCTGCGCGTGGGTGCTGCCGTCGGTACGGGCTACGACACCGATGACAGGGTTGCCGCGCTGGTTGAGGCGGGCGTCGATGTGCTGATCGTGGACACGTCGCACGGTCATTCGAAAGGCGTGATCGACCGGGTGGCGAGGATCAAGCAGCAATACCCTGACCTGCAGGTCATCGGTGGAAATATCGTTACGGCGGAAGCGGCCGAGGCACTCGTCAAGGCCGGTGCCGACGGTGTCAAAGTCGGTATCGGCCCCGGGTCGATCTGCACGACGCGCGTTGTCGCCGGTGTCGGCGTCCCGCAGATTTCGGCGGTCGCCGAAGTCGCCGAAGCATTGCAGAAATCCGGCACCCCGTTGATCGCGGATGGCGGCATCCGCTACTCCGGAGATATTGCCAAGGCACTGGTTGCCGGTGCCTACTCGGTCATGATCGGCGGTTTGTTTGCCGGCACCGAGGAATCGCCGGGTGAAGTCGAGCTGTACCAGGGTCGCTCCTACAAGTCCTACCGCGGCATGGGTTCGCTCGGGGCCATGGGCAAGTCGCACGGCTCGTCGGACCGCTATTTCCAGGATGCAACCGAAGAGCTCGAGAAGCTGGTGCCTGAAGGCGTCGAGGGACGGGTGGCCTACAAAGGCAGTCTCGTCGCTATCGTTCACCAGCTGATCGGTGGCGTACGTGCGGCGATGGGCTACACGGGCAGCAGCACTATCGAGGAGATGCGGACCCGGCCGAAATTCGTGCAGATCACCGGTGCCGGTATGGCCGAGAGTCATGTACATGACGTCACCGTGACCAAGGAACCGCCCAATTACCGCAAGAACTAGCGCTGCCCCGGCTTGGGCAAGAGAAGAACGATGACAAGAGACATCCACGCGGATCGTCTGCTGATCCTTGATTTCGGCAGTCAGTACACGCAGCTGATTGCGCGGCGCGTCCGCGAGTGCGGCGTCTATTCCGAGTTGTACCCCTGGGATGTTTCGGACGACGTTATTCGTGAGTTCGCGCCGAAAGGCGTCATCCTTTCCGGCAGCCCGGAGTCCGTGAACCTGGATGTGCCACCGAAGGTCCCGCAAGCCGTGTTCGAGCTGGGCGTACCGGTTCTCGGCATTTGCTACGGCATGCAGACGCTGGCGGCAGAGCTGGGTGGCGAGGTTGAATCATCCACGCACCGCGAGTTTGGTTATGCAGAAGTCACGCCGAAAGGCTCGACGCTGCTGGCAGGTTTGAACGATTTTCCGGGAGCCGAAGAAGCACGGCTGAAAGTCTGGATGAGCCATGGCGACCGGGTCTCCGCCGTGCCGCCGGGTTTTAGCGTAACGGCGACCAGTCCGAATTCGCCGATGGCAGCGATGGAGGACACGGAGCGGCGCTACTACGGGGTGCAGTTTCACCCTGAAGTGACGCACACGGCCCAGGGGCAGGCGATCCTGAGCCGCTTCGCGCACGAAATCTGCGGCTGTGCGGGAGACTGGACGCCGGGCAATATCGTCGCGGATGCAATAACCAGCGTGCGTGAGCAGGTTGGGGAAGGCAAGGTATTGCTGGGCCTGTCGGGCGGCGTCGACTCGTCAGTGGTGGCGGCATTACTGCACGAAGCAATCGGCGACCAGCTCACCTGCGTATTTGTCGATCACGGCTTGTTGCGCCACCACGAGGGTGACCAGGTCATGCAGACGTTTGCCGAGCACCTCGGTGTCAACGTGATTCGGGTCAATGCAGCCGAACGCTTTTTTACGGCGTTGGCCGGCGTGTCCGACCCGGAAGAGAAGCGCAAGATCATCGGTGGCAAATTCATCGAGGTATTCGACGAGGAATCACACAAGTTGCAGGGCGTGGAGTGGTTGGCGCAGGGCACGATCTACCCGGATGTTATCGAATCCGCGGGCGCATCGACCGGCAAGGCGCATGTCATCAAGTCGCATCACAACGTCGGCGGCCTGCCTGAGGACATGCGCCTGAAACTGGTGGAACCCTTGCGCGAACTGTTCAAGGACGAGGTGCGCAAGATCGGGGTCGAGCTGGGATTGCCACGCAGCATGGTCTATAGGCATCCGTTCCCCGGGCCAGGGCTTGGCGTGCGGGTGCTGGGCGAGGTCAAGCCACACTATGTCGAGAAGCTGCAACTGGCCGATGCTATTTTCATCGAGGAACTGGTCCGGCAGGATCTGTACGACAGCGTCAGCCAGGCTTTCGCCGTCTTCCTGCCGGTCAAGTCTGTCGGCGTCATGGGAGACGGCCGCAAGTATGACTATGTGATTGCGCTTCGTGCTGTCGAAACCATCGATTTCATGACGGCGCGCTGGGCGCGACTGCCCTACGAGTTTCTTGAGCACGTATCCTTGCGCATCATCAATGAGGTTGACGGCATATCCCGCGTGACCTACGACATCTCCGGCAAGCCGCCGGCGACCATCGAGTGGGAGTAAATGTCCGCCGCCGATGAAACGTTCATGCAGGCGGCACTGCAACAGGCGCAGAATGCGGCAGCCGCCGGCGAAGCGCCGGTCGGCGCCGTCCTGGTGATCGCTGGCGACGTGGTCGCGTCCGGGCATAACCGCACACTTGCCGATTATGACCCCAGCGGTCACGCCGAGGTCGTTGTTCTGCGTGCCGGCGGTCGCGCGGCAGGCAACCACCGCCTGACCGGTGCGACCTTGTACGTCACGCTCGAACCATGCGCCATGTGCGTCGGCGCGATCGTACAGGCCAGGCTGGCCAGGGTCGTTTTCGGTGCCTATGACCGGAAGGCCGGCGCACTGGGCAGTGCGATCGACCTGACTGACAGCGTGGCGTTCAATCATCGCTTTGACGTACAGGGCGGACTGCTGGCCGACGAGTGTGCGGCCATCCTGCAGGACTTTTTCAGCGCGCGACGCTGACAAGGCCTTTGACCCGGTTATCTCGGTCTAGGTGGAAGTGACCTCGGCGGTCGTTTCGGCGTCTTCCGGAAGCGGCTCGCCTTCGTTCGCTGTCAGCCACTTCAGGATGTTGTAGTAACTGCGAATGTTGTTGACGTAGAGCACCGGCTCCCAGCCGCGCGCATAGCCGAACGGTACCCGTGAATACCATTTGCGTTGCGCCAGCAGGGGCAGGGCGTTGCTCAGGTCGACCCAGGCGTCCGGGTTGCCGCCCTGCCAGGCGACGATCTGGCGCGCGTCCTTGACGTGATTGAAACCGACGTTGTAGGCGGCCAGCGCCATCCAGGTGCGATCCGGCTCGTCGACCGAGTCGGCCACACGTTCAGTCTGGCGGGCGTAGAATTCAGCGCCACCCATGATGCTGTTGGTCGGGTCAACCCGATCGTCGATACCGAGGTAGCGGGCAGTGTCTTCGGTCAGCATCATGATGCCGCGCACACCCGTCGGCGACACAGCCTGCGAGCGCCAGTGTGACTCCTGGTAACCGATGGCCGCGAGCAGGCGCCAGTCGACGCCGAATTTTTCGCCGGCCTCTTCGAACGTCTTGCGATAGCGCGGCAGCCGGCTCTCGTAGTGGCGAATGAAGTTCCGGGTGCCGACGTAGTCGAACTCGTCCGCAAAGCCGTAGTAACGGTCCTTGATCCGGGCCAGTGTGCCGTCACGGCCGAGCTCGATCAGGAATTCGTCGGCGCGAGCAAGCAGGGTATCGCCGGTATCCCGCGGGAACGCCCAGGCCAGCGGATCGCCAATTTCCAGGTCCAGGGCGACCCGCAGGTCGGGGTAGAAGTGTCGCTGGATGTTGAACTCGGTGCTGTCGGCGATCGTGAAGTCGATTTCGCCGGCAGCAACTTTCTCGAGCAGATCGGCAACTTCGACATCCGCATTTTCGACCCACGTCAGGTCCGGGTAGATCTCCTGCAGCGAGGCGAGCATGTCGACATGGCTGGTGCCGGCAACGACTTCGATGCTTCGGTCCAGCACATCGTCGATCGAGCGCGGCTTGCCGGTGCCGAGCTTGTAGATAAGATGCATGTCCACGACGTCGTACGGGTGGCCGAAATTCACGAACTCACGCCGCGCCGGCGTGATCGACAGTCCCGCGGCAGCAAGGTGAGCGTTGCCTTCGACCATGACCGGCAGCACTTCGGAAACGCTTTGTACGGTTTCGATGACGAGTTCGACGCCGAGGTCATTGGCAAACGCTTGCACGAGATCGTATTCCGGGCCGGAGCGCCGGCCATTGGGACCTTCGACAAGTGCGGTCGGGCTGAGTCGTGTAACCACGCGCAGTTCTCCGACATCGAGAACCTGATCAAGCAGCGGCGGCGGCGATGAGCAGGTGCCGACCAACCCGGCCAGGACTATGATGGCCAATACTCGCAAAGCCTTTCTCCGTGCTCTGTTCGTCCGGTCATATTGCCACAAACATTCAGGCCGACGGATCTTGACAAGCGTCAAATCGGGTGAGCCAAAAACCGGGTTTGGGCCGATCCAGAATAGACGCTATGCCGTTTGCACGGGCGCAAGCCCGCGGAATTGCTGCTAGCATGCTGTGCAACCAATTCCCCTGTTTACACAACCAACCAGGATTAATTGATGATCAAGGGTCAACACCTGGTCGCCGGCGAATGGGTTTCCGGCGACAGCAGCTTCGAGTCATCGCCCTCGACGGGCGCGCCGCAATCATTTCCGAACGGTTCTACGGCGCTGGTCGATCGCGCTGCCGAGGCGGCGGAGGCGGCATTCGCCTCGTTTTCGTCAATGCCGCGAAAACGTCGCGCAGCGTTTATCGAGAGAATCGCAGACGAGATCGAAGCACGCGGCGATGCCCTGACTGAAATCGCGATGGCGGAAACCGGCTTGCCGCGCGCGCGGCTCGAGGGCGAGCGCGGCAGGACTGTCGGCCAGTTGCGGATGTTTGCGGACCACATCGTCAAAGGTGATTACCTTGATCGGCGCCACGTTGAAGCATTACCCGATCGCGAGCCTTTGCCACGCCCTGATCTGTACCTGGTTATGCGGCCGATCGGTCCGGTCGCGGTCTTTGGCGCCTCCAATTTTCCGCTCGCGTTTTCGACGGCGGGTGGGGATACCGCATCTGCGCTGGCGGCGGGATGCCCGGTTATCGTCAAGGGCCACCCGGCGCACCCAGGCACCGGCGACATCGTTGTGCAGGCAATTGATGCGGCAATCAAGGCCTGTGGGGTTCACCCTGGGGTTTTCTCGTTCATCCAGGATTCGGGTATCGAGGTGGCACAATACCTCGTGCGGCACCCGCTGATTGCCGCCGTTGGCTTTACCGGTTCGCTGGCGGCCGGGCGGGCCCTGTACGATATCTGTGCTGCCAGGGAAGTGCCGATTCCGTTCTACGGCGAGCTCGGCTCTACCAACCCCGTATTCGTGCTTGAACACGCGCTGCAAAGCCGCGGCGAAGCAATCGCCAGCGGCTGGGCCGGTTCGCTGACACTGGGTGCAGGACAATTCTGTACGAATCCCGGTGTCCTGATTGTTCCGGATGGTGAGGCCGGTGACCGCCTGGTCGCCGCGGCGATCGAGGCATTGCAGGCGGTGGACCCGCAGGTAATGCTGACTGACGGAATCGCCGACGCATTTCGACGCGGAGTTGCCCAGTGGGAAGATTCCGGCGCGGCCAACAAGCTTTTCGGCGAGACTTGCAACGAGCGTGCAGCGACCCCTTTCGTGTTTGCAACCAGTGGCGCGGAGTGGCTGGCGCATCCTGAACTGGCCGAGGAAGTGTTTGGTCCGGCCGGCGTGATCGTGCGAACAGCGGATGCCGACGAGATGCAGGACATTGCGCGCGGCCTTGCTGGCCAGTTGACGGCGACGTTGCAGATGGACCCGGGCGACAGCGATGCCGCGAGGGCGCTGTTGATGATTCTCGAACGCAAGGCGGGGCGGGTTATCGCGAACGGATTCCCGACCGGTGTTGAAGTGGCCGACCCGATGGTCCACAGCGGGCCGTACCCGGCGAGCACCAACTTCGGTGCGAGCTCGGTTGGCTCCATCTCGATCCGGCGATTTCTACGGCCGGTCTGCTACCAGGACGTTCCGGCTGAACTGATCGATGAGGACACCCGGCCCCTCGACTAGCTATTTACGGGGGGCATTGCGTACAATGCGCCTCCCGCGGAGAGGTGCCGGAGTGGTCGAACGGGCCTGATTCGAAATCAGGTGTACGGTTGTACCGTACCGTGGGTTCGAATCCCACCCTCTCCGCCATTTTGGGACGTAACCTTCTGAAATACTTGATAAAAGTTGAGAGAGTACGCTCGGACGCACAGTCTGGCCTACTTCGGGCGATTCTTGGAAATTGCATGGGAATGGATCGCTGTCGGCGAAGTTTCTCTAGAGTCTTGCGCTAATCATCGGGACCGTCTGGAGCCGCTATTAGAAGTTCCGAGGCAGGCAGATACGAATCAGCGCCCCAAGTACACCGTCGTGATCTGCTCGCGATTGTGGCCCAGCTCGTTCGATATCTCGGCGCGCGCTTTCTTGTCGAGCGCGCGCTGATCGTGGGAGAGTTCAGATCGATTTGGTCCCCCGGCCAGCGGTGACTTGAAGCCGGTCAGTTCCTCAAATCTGCGCTGGGCGTAGGCATGCCGCAGACCGTGCATGTTCGAGAGGCCCGCCCGAACGCATTGGCCTTCGTAACGGTTCATCTGCTGTTTGTAGGTCTTTTGGCCTGGGATTAGTGAATTCGCGCCGGCAAGCGCCTTGGCTTGCTCGAGTGCTTTCCGCTGGTGCTGGTTGCGAATCGGGATGACTCGCTCCCGGCCACCCTTGGTCCAGCTGGGCTTGAGCCAGAGCACATGGCCCTGGTCCGCCAGTTTCGGCCGGATCTTGATCGCTTCCTCGCGCCGAAGCCCAAATTCTCGTTGCAGGATGAGACTCATCCTGACGAAGGGGTCCGTGATTTTCTCGAGCTTTTCAGTATCCAACTCCTTAGCACGGTTGGCGCCGTTCACGTACTGCCGGCGCGGCAGCCCATAATGATCGTTCGAGCGGGCTACCACGTTTTGTTTGTTCACCTTGGCGGCCCACCACCTGAGGGCGGCCATCCGGTTTTTCATGGTTCCTGCGGCGACCTCAGTCTCCAGCCAGTGTTTCACCAGGGCTTCGACATGTTTCGGCCGCAGGTTGTGTGCCTCAAGTCGCCGAAAGCCCAGCTCATGCAACTGGTTCGCCATCAGCGTCAATTGGCGTTCTCTTTGTGCCTGGGTGCCGTAGCTCCCGTCCCGGTTGTTCTTGCAAAGTTGTTTCAGCTGATAGTTCAGGCGTCTCACGGGTGTTGAGAACTCATGTTCACTGATGTTCGGTGAGTGTTTCCGATCCCTTGCCGATCGTAATCAAACAAGTCCATCAACAGCTGATGGGTTAATGATCCTGGGACACCACTCCCACATAACCTGAACCGGCCTGATAACAAGCCACACCGGGGCTCTGATCGTTCAGATAAAACCGGTGTACATCCAGCTTGATTGCTTTTTGTTTCCTCCTTTGGATCAATGGGCAGGACAATCACCTGCGTTTCATGTTGTGCAGCAATGCTGCGTGCTTGTCGCTCTCGATGGCTTAATCGGTACTGATTCCAGAGCCTCCCCAGTACATGCCGTTTTCGCGTACGGCAACGCCTCAAATTCGTGCCTGCAGTCTACGACCGCGTCATTCGCGAGTAACTGATCAATCCTGCCTGCAGACCGCGCCCTTTATGGCCTGGCAGTGCGCGTCATTACTGTGCCTTCGGCCCACCAATGACGCGCACTCGTGCAGATCCCTGCCGGCACCGGGCATCGAGCCGAGCGCCGAAGCGGCGCTCGCCTCGCTCTGCCGGCGAGTTATCCACAGTCTGAGTTTGATCAACGGTTGAACAAACTCAGACTGTGGATATCCTGCGCGATCGAAACGGATCACATTTATCCACAATTGCATGACCTTCAACCGTTGAAGGTCCGGCGCCTGTGGATAAATGCGAGGCCGATCGAATCCAATGTCCAACCAGTTTTTGCTACCGAGATCCATCGCAATGCGCAACTGAAAATCGAATCGCCAACTGCATGTCAAAGGTTCAACGAACACAACGACCGCTTTTTTCGCCAAAACCCGAGTTATCCACAGGTTCAACGGTTGAACCTGTGGATAACTCGAGAATGTGGCGCTAAGTGGTTGATATTTAGTTGCCAGAGCTACCCAATTCCAGGCAATGAAGGCCAGAGCGGACGTTCCAGGCCCAACACAACCTAAACCTCGATCTGTTCGGACATTTCCAGCGCATCGTCGATCTCGATGCCAAGATAACGGACGGTACTGTCAAGATTGGTATGGCCGAGCAAGAGCTGCACGACTCTGAGATCGGCACCGTGATTCAATAAGTGAG
>JAUIDP010000063.1 GCA_030429005.1 Gammaproteobacteria bacterium
GGCCTTGATGCCCGCGTCGAGCCCGGCGATCGTCAGCGGGTACATCCGGTCATCCATGATCTCGCGAATGATTTTCGTCGATGGCGTGTAGTCCCAGCGCTGGCGCGGTTCAGGGTTTAGCCAGATGGCTTTCGGATAGGTGTTCAGCAGCCGCTGTATCCAGACCGCGCCCGGTTCATCGTTCCAGTGCTCGACGCTGCCGCCGGCGGATACGATCTCGTACGGACTCATTGTCGCATCGCCGACGAAAACCAGCTTGTAGTCCGCTGCATACTTGTGCGTGATGTCGAGAATCGGAATTTTCTCCGTGTGCCGGCGGCGGTTGTCTTTCCAGAAGTTTTCGTAGACAAAGTTGTGAAAGTAAAAGTATTCGAGATGCTTGAATTCGCTGCGCGCGGCGGAAAACAGTTCCTCGCAGACGCGCACGTGGTCGTCCATCGAGCCACCGATATCGAGGCACAGCAGGACTTTGACCGCGTTATGCCGCTCCGGGACCATGCGAATATCCAGCAGCCCGGCGTTGCGTGCCGTCCTGTCGATTGTCTCGGCGAGGTCCAGCTGGTCGGCAGCCCCCTCCCGCGCGAATTTTCGCAAACGCCGCAATGCGACCTTGATGTTACGCGTTCCGAGCTCGACCGAGTCGTCCAGGTTGCGGTACTCGCGACGGTCCCAGACCTTGACCGCACTGCGGTTGCGGGATCCTGACTGGCCGATGCGTACGCCCTCCGGGTTGAATCCGTACGCACCGAACGGCGATGTTCCCGCGGTGCCGATCCAGCGGCTGCCGCCTTCGTGCCGCTCGTCCTGTTCATCCAGGCGCTCTGCGAGTGCGCGCATCAGCTCCTCGAAGCCACCCATCGCTTCGATCTGCGCTTTCTCTTCGTCGCTGAGGTGCAACTCGGCCTGGCGCCGCAACCACTCCTCGGGAAGCTCCCTGACCAGGTCGCTCAAAGAGTCGTCGACGCCTTTGAAGTAAGCGGAGAATATGCGGTCAAAGCGGTCGAGCTTGGCCTCGTCCTTGACCAGGCTTGAGCGTGCAAGCACATAGAAGTCGTCGACGCTGTCGTTGGCCAGGCCGTTCTGCATGGCCTGCAGCAGCGTCAGCAATTCGGTGATGGACGTCTTTATGCCGCCTTCACGAAGGTGGTAGAAAAACGGAACCAGCATGCGTCGCTACGACCTGCCGGACGGATGATCGCTACGCCGGTCGAGAAACACGAGCTGCTCGAACAGGTGCACGTCCTGCTCGTTCTTCAAAAGAGCCCCATACAGCGGTGGAATGATCTTGCGCGTGCCCTCTGCGCGCAGGGCCTCGAGCGGGATGTCTTCCGCGAGCAGCAGCTTGATCCAGTCCAGGAGTTCGGATGTCGACGGCTTTTTCTTGAGGCCGGGTACGTCACGAACCTTGTAGAAAGTATTCAGAGCCTCCGCGAGCAGGCTTTTCTTCAGATCCGGGAAATGCACATCGACGATGCTGCGCATCGTGTCCTGGTCCGGGAACTTGATGTAGTGGAAAAAACAGCGCCGCAGGAATGCGTCCGGCAACTCCTTCTCATTGTTGCTGGTAATAATAATGATCGGGCGGTGCCGAGCCCTGACCAGTTCCCGGGTCTCGTAGACAAAGAACTCCATTCGATCGAGCTCCTGCAACAGGTCATTCGGAAACTCGATGTCGGCTTTGTCGATCTCGTCAATGAGCAGTACCGGCTGCTCGTCGCTGGCAAAGGACTCCCAGACCTTGCCGCGAATGATGTAGTTGGAAATATCGTGCACGCGATCGTCGCCAAGCTGCGAATCCCGCAGGCGCGCCACCGCATCGTATTCGTAGAGTCCCTGCTGCGCCTTGGTCGTCGACTTGATGTGCCACTCGAACAGCGGCTTGCCGAGCGACTGCGCAACCTCCTGGGCCAGCTGGGTCTTGCCGGTGCCCGGCTCTCCCTTGATCAGGATGGGCCGCTCGAGCGTCACCGCCGCGTTGACCGCAAGCGTAAGGTCATCGGTTGCTACATAACTTCCCGTACTCTTGAATTTTTTGCTCGTCATGCAGCCATCTTACCGCGTCACAGGCTGCAATATGAGCTCGTGACGCGCAATCCCCGGCAGGAAAGGTGTTGCCTCCCCGCTGACCCACGCGGCATGACCTGCGCGATAGAAGTCGGACAACGGATGGCCGCTCTGGCCACCCGGCATGTGCAGCAGGCCGTTGGCTTCATCGCCAGGCGCAACGGAGAACCGCTCGGATGCGCCCCAGTCCGGCCCCTGGGCGCGCGGCATATCGGCATCGCCACGCAACGGGTCCGCCGGCATATCCAGCCAGCCTGACAAACGGGGCAGCGAATTGCTGAATGGATGCCGGATCGAGGCTGCATTGAACTCACCCCAGCTACGCTCCGCCAGCGTGCCGTTGCGGCCTTTCAGCAAACCGGTATTCGCCGCACGCACTGCCTCGAGCAGGAATTCATCCCAGGTCGCAAAGTTAGCAGGCAACAGGTGTTCGGGCTGTTCGCTGACAATCGACCAGAGCGGCGCATCGAACTGCCGGCTGCGACCGAGTCGAATATCCCCACCGAAGCGCTCCCTGACAGGCGCGAGCAATGCGTCTGACATACGCCGGCGCACCTCGTTGCGAAACGCGCGAACCAGCCGGTAACCGACCGACTCCGGAACTGCACGCGGGATCCAGCTGCTGACGAGTTCACGGTATTCATCGAGGTCCGATGCCGTCTCGCTGTTGCGTTTGAGCAGATCCACCAGCAGCGATTGCCATCCGGCCAGGAACAAGGCGCGATCGTCGTTCTGGATCGCCAGCATGTCTTCCGGTGCAAAGGATTGCCTCGCTTGCAACGCGTCGCGGATCTGCCGGGTCCGCTGTCCGAACGCATAGCCACCGTTGCCGAGGACCTGCAGCTGCGCGCCGTCGATTACCCGGGAATTGGCGGTCCAGATGCGCCCATCCGGCGGATTCACGACGCGCGGGTAGTCGCCGGCCGGCAGCCAGCCCTGCCAGCCGTGCTGTTTGCTCCAGTCCGCCGGCAATCGCGGATCGAAGTCACCACGCAGCGGAATCTGTCCGGAGATCGTCCAGCCGATGTCGCCATGCTCGTCGCCAACGACAAAGTTTTGTGGCGGCATGACAATGCGGTTCGCGATATCCAGCGCGGCCGCAACCGTCTGCGCGGTTTCCAGCTGCATGATGCCGAGATTGCTAGCCTCCGTATGGTGTGCAATCCAGCTGATCGCCACTTCCGAGCCCGGCAATATCGGATCATCGTCAATTGGCCCCCAGATCGTTTCACGCACTTCCATTTCGACGGGTTTGCCATCTTTGACCGTTATGCGCTCAACATACTTTGTATAAGGCACATCGCCGTCCGGCGTACGGTACGTTCCCGGCGTTGCCCCCGGGAAAACCTGCACGGCATCGGACCAGTCGCCATTGCTGTTCGTGTAGCCCCAGGCGATATGCCCGTTGCTGCCGGCAATGACCTGCGGCTGCCCAGGCAGCGTCACGCCGGAAACGTCGATGGCGTCATCGCCGGTCATCACGAGGCGAGCCCGGTAGTAAATCGTCGGCACGTTCAAACCGAGGTGCATGTCGTTGCTGACCAGCGCACGGCCGGACGTTGTCAACGCGCCGCTTACCGCCCAGTTGTTGCTGCCAAGCACGGGCGGCGGTCCCGCTTCGGCAAATTCTCGGGCAGCCAGCGTCGTGTTGCGCAGGTTGATGCGTTCCGGACCGGGAATCGCTGCAGCGGTCGGAACCTCGCCGAGCAGCGGTGCATCCCAGGGCGTTGCCAGCGGATCGATCCAGGCCACAACATCGGCCGGGAGGACCGCCGCGATGACACCGCGTTGCTGATCCTTCTCTGCGCGCTCGTCATTCAGGTTGACGAACATGGCGTATGCCACGAGCATGCAATCCTCTGCACGCCACGGCTCCGGTTCAACGCCGAGAAAATAGTACTCAAATGGTTGCGCATCGAGGCTGTCGAGACCCGCGTTGACGCCTTCGGCATAACTTTGCAGAACCTGCCGTTCAAAGGCCGTCATCGCCCGCAGCGCAGCTTCTGCGCGGCTGCGGAAACGATGCAGGCGCTGGCGTCGGTCCCGTCCGACCGTTGCGGGCCCGATTATGGCTGACAACTCCCCCGCCGCGTCCCGCCGCACCAGGTCCATGCGAAAGAAGCGATCCTGGCCGTGTGCATAGCCCAGCGCATATGCGAGATCGCTGCGGTTTTGTGCGGTAATCGTCGGAATGCCCGCAGCATCGCGAACGATGCTGACCGGCGCTGTTATGCCGGCAACGAAGACCTCACCATCCAGCTGTGGCAGGCTCGCGCGCAGCGTCAACCAGGCCAGTCCCGTGATCACGACAGCAGCTGCGAACAGCGCGGCCGCAACGCGGACCAGCCAGCGTTTCACCAGCGGCTATCCTTCATCGGTGACCTTGAGGATCTTCATCGCGTTGGTATTACCCGATACGCCCTCGAGATCGCCCTTTGTAAAGATCACGAGGTCGTCGACCTCGACCAGCTCGTTTGCGAGCAAGGTTTTGAAGATGTCCGCATACAGCCGCTCCCGCGTGGTTTCTTGGATTGCGAAAGCGACGGGGTATACGCCGCGATATAGCGCGACCCGGCGGCTCGTCGATTCTGCAGGCGTGAATGCGTAAATTGGAATGTCCGAGCGAATGCGCGACATCCAGCGAGCCGTTGAGCCGGACTCCGTCAACGCGATGATGGCCGATACCTGCATGTGGTTCGCCGTGTACATCGCCGCCATCGCAATGGCTTCGTCGACTTTCCAGAAATGGTCGTCCATTCGATGCCGGGTGCGGCCCGCCGGCAAAGGAAATTTCTCCGCACCGGTGCACACCTCCGACATCGCCCGAACCGCCTGCACCGGGAACTTGCCAACTGCCGTTTCTCCGGAGAGCATCACCGCATCCGTGCCATCCATGACAGCATTTGACACGTCCGAAACTTCGGCACGGGTCGGTATCGGGTTCTGGATCATCGACTCCATCATCTGGGTCGCCGTGATCACGATCTTGCTGCCCTTGCGCGTCTTGCGAATCAGTTTTTTCTGGATGCCGGTCAGTTCAGCGTAACCCATCTCGACACCGAGATCGCCACGCGCGACCATGACCACGTCAGCGGCATCGATAATGGAGTCGATATTCGCGACGGCTTCGGCACGCTCGACCTTTGCAACGATGTGTCCCTTGCCGCCGGCTTCAGCAAACAATTCGCGCGCCTCGCGTACATCGCCGCCAGTCCGTACAAAAGAGACTGCGAGAAAGTCCATCTCCAGTTCGGCTGCCAGCCTGATGTTCTGCCGGTCGATTTCCGTCAGCGCGTCAGCCGACAGGCCACCGCCCTTCTTGTTGATTCCCTTGTGGTCCGACAGGATGCCGCCGGTGGTCACGACGGTATGAATACGCGTGCCCTCCACGCGCTCGACCTGCAATTCGATCATGCCGTCATTCAGCAACAGGACATCGCCCTTTGCGACATCATTGTGTAATGTTTCGAGTGCTACACTGACGCCTTCAGCTGTACCATCTTCGTAACCCAGCATGCTATCGAGAAAAAACGGCGCACCGTCTTCGAGCTTGACACTGTGCTCCCTAAATCGCCTGACACGGATTTTCGGTCCCTGCAGATCACCCATGATGCCGACATCGCGGCCGCACTCCGTGGCGGTTTCGCGCAGCAGCCTGGCGCGACGGCTGTGTTCTTCAGCATTACCATGTGAGAAATTGATACGCGCCACATCGAGGCCGGCCTCGATCATTTTGCGCAATGTATTTTTGTCGTCCGTCGCTGGTCCCAGCGTCGCGACAATCTTGGTTCTTCGTAGCATGGCTGCGATTATTGCACAGCCAAAGCACATTCGCTGTTACAAAATTTGGACAGTTGACGCGCCGGACGGCCTGCACTGTTTCGGAGCATGCTGATGGATCGTCGACGTTTTTTGCAAAGCCTGGCTGTCGCCGCGACAGCTCCTGCCATCGCGGCGCCGCGTCGTGCTGAAGCGCCTTTGCTCGGTGCGTTACGCCCCGACCCAGACCGCATCCTGGATCTGCCACCCGAGTTTTCCTACCGCATCGTCTCGCGCGCCGGCGACCTGATGGCCGACGGCCTGCGGGTACCCCGTGCACACGACGGCATGGGCGCTTTCCCGGCCCTGGACGGGCGCATCATCCTGGTATGCAATCACGAACTCGAGCACGGCAAACGCCACGAAGGTGCTTTCGCGGAACTGTCGAACGAACTGCCCGGGTTCGTGCGCGAAAACATCTACGATGCGGGCGGCGGCGTAACACCGCTGACCGGCGGCACGACCACGACACTGTACAACCCCGCTACCGGCGAGACCGAAAGGCAGCACCTGAGCCTGGCCGGAACGGAGCTGAACTGTGCGGGCGGCACCACACCATGGGGCAGCTGGCTGAGCTGCGAGGAGTGCGTCAAGTGGCCCGGCGACCGCGGCAACGTGCATCGCGACCAGGCGCATGGCTATGTTTTCGAAGTCCCGGCCGCGGCGACCGGCCTGGTCAAGGCGGAGCCGATCAAGGCGATGGGTAAATTCGAACACGAAGCCGCCGCCGTCGATGCGGCAACCGGCATCGTCTACCAGACCGAGGACAAGCACCACAGCCTGTTCTACCGCTACCTGCCTGATGTTCGCGGCGAATTGATCAGGGGCGGCCGGCTGCAGGCGCTGGCCTTAACGGGCCGGCCGTCGCAACGCACGCATAACTGGTCGGCATCCGCCGACGTCGGCCTGCACGAGTCCTTGCCGGTCGAATGGATTGACCTGGAGGACATCGATGGTGCCAGCGATGATCTGCGAGAGCGCGGCGCCGCCGCCGGTGCGGCCATGTTTGCGCGTGGCGAAGGGCTGTGCGCGGCCGACGGATTTTTCGCATTTACCTGCACGATCGGAGGCCACGCCAGGCTCGGACAGGTGTTTACCTACACACCCAGCCCGTACGAAGGGACTGCGCGCGAGGCACAGGCGCCAGGCACGCTCACGCTGGTTGCCGAAGCGACCGAGAACTCGTTGCTGCAGAATGCCGACAACATCACCGCATCGCCCTGGGGCGACCTGCTGGTCTGCGAAGATACCGGCAGCCATTGCGGTGTCATCGGCATTCGGCCGGACGGCACGCAATATGAAGTGTGCGACAACGCCTATTCGGATTCGGAACTGGCCGGGGTTTGCTTTGCTCCCGATGGCAGGACGATGTTCGTCAACATCCAGTACCCCGGGATGACACTGGCGATTACCGGTCCGTGGCCCGCCGCGTAAGCACTTCGACGGCCGGCAGGGTCTTGCCTTCGACAAACTCGAGAAACGCGCCGCCACCGGTCGAAATATAGGAAATCCCGTCGGCGACACCGTACTTGTCGATGGCTGCCAGCGTGTCGCCACCGCCCGCTACCGAGAATGCCGGGCTGTCCGCGATCGCCTGTGCCAGGCGTCGCGTGCCTTCGCCAAAGGCATCGAACTCGAACACACCAACCGGGCCGTTCCAGATGATCGTGCCGGCGTCGGCCAGGATTGCAGCAAACTGCTCCGCTGTGTCGGGACCGATATCGAGGATCAGCTCGTCGTCCGCAACTGTATCGACTTTCCGGATGACCGCCTGCGCCGCCGCCGAGAACTCGGTCGCGACCGCGACATCGACCGGCACCGGTATCGCTGCCCGGTCCTTATCGTCGGCAGCAAGGGCGCGGGCCGTGTCGAGCATATCGGGCTCGTGCAGGGACTTGCCGACATTCTGGCCGGCAGCCGCTATAAAAGTGTTGGCGATGCCGCCACCGACAATCAGCGTATCAACGATATCGGCCAGTGCGTCGAGGACCGTCAGCTTGGTCGACACTTTTGACCCGCCGACGATCGCAACCAGCGGCCTGGCCGGATCGGTCAGCGCCTTGCCAAGCGCCGCCAGCTCCGCTGACAACAGCGGGCCGGCACAGGCAACCGGTGCGTGCTCCGCGACGCCGTAGGTACTTGCCTGCGCACGATGCGCGGTGCCGAACGCGTCCATGACATAGATGTCGCAGAGCGCCGCCATCTGCCTTGACAACGCCTCGTCACAGGACTTTTCGCCAGGCAGGAAACGTACGTTCTCGAGCAGCACGACATCGCCAGGCGCAACGCTGACCCCGTCGATCCAGTCCTTTTGCAACGGCACCGGCCGGCCCAGCAATTCGGCCAGCCGGGCCGCAATCGGCCGCAGCGAGAACTGCTCGTCGTACTGCCCTTCAGTCGGCCGCCCGAGGTGCGACATGACCATGACCGCAGCCCCTGCGGCGAGCGCGGCCTCTATGGTCGGCAAGGCTGCACGAATACGCGCATCGCTGCTGACTTCGCCATCAGCGATCGGCACATTCAGGTCTTCGCGTATCAGGACGCGTTTGCCGGCGAGTTCCAGGCTCGCCATGTCGAGAACGGTCATGCCGGTCTGCCCTGTCAGGCGTTGTGGAATACGATCGCCGTATCCAGCATGCGGTTCGAGAAGCCCCACTCGTTGTCATACCATGCGCACACTTTCACCAGCGTGCCCTGCATAACCTTCGTCAGGCCGGCATCGTAGGTCGAAGACGCCGGATCATGATTGAAGTCAACTGACACCAGCGGCTCATCGTTGTACGCGAGCACACCTTTCAGGTCGCCTTCGCTGGCTTCTTTCATAACCGCATTGATTTCCTCGATGCTGGTCTCACGCGAAGCGACGAAGCTGAGATCCACAGCGGACACATTGATCGTCGGTACGCGCATTGAAAACCCGTCCAGCTTGCCGTTCAGTTCCGGCAACACCAGGCCGACTGCTGCAGCCGCACCGGTCTTGGTCGGAATCTGGGACATCGTCGCCGATCGCGCACGACGCAGGTCCTTGTGGAATACGTCAGTCAGCACCTGGTCATTGGTATAGGCGTGGATCGTCGTCATGATGCCGTGTTCGACACCGATCTTGTCGTGCAGCGGCTTGACCAGCGGCGCCAGGCAGTTGGTCGTGCAAGACGCATTCGAAATGATCGTATCGCTGGATTTCAGCGTGTCGTGGTTGACACCGTAGACGATCGTCGCATCGACACCTTCGCCGCCCGGCGCGGAGATGATGACTTTTTTGGCTCCGGCTTCGATGTGCTTGCCTGCCGTTTCGCGGGTACGAAAAAAACCGGTGGATTCGAACACCATGTCGACACCGAGCTCGGCCCAGGGCAGCTTGGCCGGGTCACGTTCGGCACAGACCCGGATCCGGTCACCATTGATAACCATATAGTCACCATCGACCTCCACGGTTCCCGGGAATCGACCATGGGCTGTGTCGCGGCGCGTCAGGTGCGCATTGGTGTTTGCATCGCCGAGGTCGTTGACCGCCACGATTTCGATTTCAGAATTCTTGCCGCTCTCGTACAACGCGCGCAGCATGTTGCGGCCAATGCGTCCGTAACCGTTGATTGCTACCTTGATGGTCATCACGTTCTCCTGGATTAAATGAGTTCTTTTGCGACCTTGACGACATTATCTGTCGTAAAGCCAAAGTGTTCGAAAAGTTCGCCGGCCGGTCCGGACTCGCCGAACCGGTCCATGCCGATGACACGACCGCCGGGACCGGCATAGCGCCACCAGCCACCTGTAACGCCCGCCTCGACGACAACCCGGGCCGTTACTGCAGACGGCAGCACCTGTTCCCGGTAATTCTCGTCCTGCGCATCGAACAATTCGACACACGGCATCGAGACGACGCGCACGGCAACCCCGTCGGCAGCCAGCGCTTCAGCAGCGGACATCGCCACCGCAACTTCGGAACCGGTTGCCAGCAGAACGAGGTCGGGTGTGCCCTCAGCGTCCCGCAGCACATAGCCCCCGCGCGCGATGTCTGCAATCTGGCCCGCCGTTCGCTGCTGGCAAGGCAGGCCCTGCCGGGTCAGGACCAGGCTGGTCGGGCCATCCTGGCGCTCGATCGCATCGCGCCAGGCAACCGCGGTTTCGACAGTGTCGCAAGGCCGCCAGACATGCATGTTCGGCATCAGCCGCAGGCTTGCCGTATGTTCAACCGGCTGATGTGTCGGGCCGTCCTCGCCGAGGCCAATCGAGTCGTGCGTATAAATGAATATGTTCTGGATCTTCATCAGCGCCGCCATTCGCAGAGCATTGCGCGCGTAGTCCGAGAACGTCAGGAACGTACCTGAGTACGGCACGAAACCACCGTGCAGTGCGATACCGTTGCACAGCGCCGACATGCCGAATTCACGGACGCCGAAATTGATGTAGTTGCCGCTGGCATCGTCGCCGTCGATGACTCTTGACGTGGCGTGCTTGGTGAGATTCGAACCGGTCAGGTCTGCAGAACCGCCCACCAGTTCCGGCAACTTGGGTGCAAACGCATTCAGTGCAATCAGGCTCGCTTGCCGGGTAGCCTTGGTTTCCGCAGCCGCATCGATCGCTGCGATTGCAGCGTCGGCGAACTCGTTCCAGTCTTCCGGCAACTGCCGCGCGAGGCGCCGTTGCAACTCAGCAGCAAGCTCAGGGTGCTGTTGCTGGTAGTCGTCCCACACCGCCTGCCATGCCTGCTCGGCAGCAGCGCCGCGTTCGCTGCCGTCCCAGGCCGCCGCGATATCCGCCGGGATCTCGAACGGCGGCGCGCTCCAGCCGAGCTGCTCCCGGGCCAGCGCGATTTCCTCGTCGCCGAGCGGCGCACCGTGCGATCCCGCGGTGCCCTGTTTGTTCGGCGCGCCGAAACCGATGATCGTCTTGCAACAGATCAGGGAAGGCCTGTCTGTTTCGGCGGCAGCTTCGCCAAGCGCCTTTGCGATTGCTGCACTGTCGTGACCATCCACGTCGGCAATGACCTGCCATCCGTAGGCCTCGAAGCGCCGCACCGTGTCGTCGCTGAACCAGCCATCGACTTCGCCATCGATCGAGATATTGTTGTCATCATAGACGGCAATCAACTTGCCCAGCTTAAGCGTGCCAGCCAGCGAACAGGCTTCGTGTGATATGCCTTCCATCAGGCAGCCGTCGCCAAGGAACACCCAGGTCCGGTGATCGACAACATCCAGCCCCGGCTGGTTGAACTGCGCTCCGAGGATTTTTTCCGCGAGTGCCATACCGACAGCGTTGGCAAGGCCCTGCCCCAGCGGCCCGGTGGTCGTCTCGATTGACACTTCCGGCTCGTACTCCGGGTGTCCGGCGGTCCGGTAACCGAGCTGGCGAAAGTTGCGCAGCTCGTCGATGGAAAGGTCATAGCCGCTCAGGTGCAACAGGCTGTACAGCAACATCGATCCGTGGCCATTGGACAGGACGAAGCGATCCCGATTCGGCCACTCGGCATTGCCCGGATTGTGTTTCAGGTAATCGTTCCACAAAACCTCGGCGATATCGGCCATGCCCATCGGCGCACCGGGATGGCCGGAGTTCGCGGCCTGCACTGCGTCCATTGACAGCGCCCGAATTGCGTTCGCCAGGTCTCGCCGGGCTGGCTGCCCGGCCGGGTTCGTTTGTTGTGACATCAGGATCTCTGTTGTTGTGAGCGTGAAAGCTTTATGTTGAATGTCTGCTGATTGCGGACCGCGCATTCTCGCTGTTTAACCGGTGGGTCGCAAGCGGCAGTCGCGAGTATCGATGGTTTAGCAGTCAAACAGTGCGCTACAATGCGCTTCCCGACCAACTCAACCAGACTTTTGTTTATGAGCAACACGTTTCTGTTTACATCCGAATCTGTTTCCGAAGGCCATCCGGATAAAATTGCCGACCAGGTATCGGATGCCGTCCTCGATGCAATTCTCGAGCAAGATCCCGCCGCACGCGTTGCCTGCGAAACGCTGGTCAAGACCGGCATGGCCGTCCTGGCGGGAGAAATCACGACGACAGCCAACGTCGATTTCGAAGACGTTGTCCGCAACACCATTGTCGAGATCGGCTATACCGATTCGAATATGGGCTTTGACGGCACGACCTGCGCTGTACTGAATGCGGTTGGCAAACAGTCACCGGACATTGCCCAGGGCGTTGACCGTGAATCAGCCGCCAGCCAGGGCGCGGGAGACCAGGGCCTGATGTTTGGCTACGCCACCAATGAAACCGACGTCCTGATGCCGGCACCGATTACGTTTGCGCACCGGCTGGTCCGCCGCCAGGCCGATGTCCGCAAGAACGGCACGTTGCCCTGGTTGCGACCCGACGCCAAGAGCCAGGTCACATTCAAGTACAAGGATGGCAAGCCGGTCGCGATCGATGCCGTCGTTTTGTCGACGCAACACCATGCCGACATCTCGCTCGCTGACCTGCGTGAAGGCGTCATGGAGGAGATCATCAAGCCGGTGTTGCCGAAGGAATGGATCAGCGACAAGACCCAGTACCATATCAATCCGACCGGTCGCTTCGAGATCGGCGGACCGATGGGTGACTGCGGACTTACCGGGCGTAAAATTATCGTTGACACGTATGGGGGTGCCGCGCGGCACGGCGGCGGCGCATTCTCCGGCAAGGACCCGTCAAAAGTCGATCGTTCGGCGGCCTACGCCGGTCGTTACGTCGCCAAGAACATCGTCGCTGCCGGGCTGGCAGATCGCTGCGAAATCCAGGTCTCTTACGCCATTGGCGTCGCCGAGCCCACCTCGATCAGCGTGGAAACTTTCGGGACGGGCAAGGTGTCCGATGGCGAATTGACGACGTTAATTCGCGAGAATTTCGACCTGACGCCCTACGGTATTTTGCAGATGCTCGATTTGTTACAGCCGATTTACAAACCGACTGCCGCATATGGGCATTTCGGTCGAGAAGATATCAACCTTAGCTGGGAACGGACGGACAAGGCGGAAACCCTTGCCGGTGCCGTTGCCGCCTGAACCCCTTTAAAACCAGGAGAAACGTATGAGCGGCGAAGCCGTTGCCATTGAAAAACCGGACTACAAAGTCGCCGATATCACGCTGGCGGACTGGGGCCGCAAGGAAATCCAGATCGCGGAAACCGAGATGCCGGGGCTGATGGCCCTGCGCGAGGAATATGCGGATTCGAAACCGCTGGCGGGCGTACGTCTTGCAGGCTGCCTGCACATGACGATCCAGACGGCGGTTCTGATTGAAACGCTCAAGGAACTTGGAGCGGACATTCGCTGGTCGTCCTGCAACATTTTCTCGACCCAGGACCAGGCCGCCGCAGCCATTGCCGCGACCGGTGTGCCGGTGTTCGCCTGGAAAGGCGAGACGGAAGACGAGTACTGGTGGTGTGTCGAACAAACGATCAAGGGTCCGAATGGCTGGACGCCGAACATGATCCTTGATGACGGCGGTGACCTGACCATGGTCATGCACGACAAGTACCCGGAACTGCTCAAGGACATCAAGGGACTGTCCGAAGAGACGACAACCGGTGTCAAGCGCCTGTACGACATGATGAAAGACGGTTCGCTGGGCTGTCCCGCGTTCAACGTCAACGATTCGGTAACCAAGTCCAAGTTCGACAATCTCTACGGTTGTCGCGAATCGCTCGTCGACGGCATCAAGCGCGCGACCGACGTCATGGTCGCCGGCAAGATCGCAATTGTTTGCGGCTATGGCGATGTTGGCAAAGGCAGCGCGCAGTCTTTGCGCGGCCTCGGCGCAACCGTCTGGGTTACCGAGATCGATCCGATCAACGCGCTGCAGGCTGCGATGGAAGGCTACCGCGTCGTGCGCTTTGACGAAGTATGCGACCAGGCCGACATCATCGTAACCGCGACCGGCAACTACCATGTCGTCAGCGGCGCGCAGCTGGAGCGCCTGAAAGACCAGGCCATCGTTTGCAACATCGGCCACTTCGACAATGAAATCGACGTCGCGCACCTGAAACAGTTCGAGTGGGAAAACATCAAGCCGCAGGTGGACCACGTGATCTTCCCGAACGGCAAGCGCATCATACTGCTGGCCGAGGGCCGCCTGGTAAATCTGGGTTGCGCCACCGGGCACCCGAGCTTCGTGATGTCCAATTCGTTCACGAACCAGGTGCTCGCACAGATCGAGCTGTGGCAAAACGGCGACCAGTACGAAAACAAGGTCTACGTGCTGCCGAAACACCTTGACGAGAAGGTGGCACGGTTGCACCTTGACCGGATCGATGCGCGGTTGACAGAGCTGACGGACGAACAGGCGGAGTACATCGGCGTCGACAAAGCCGGACCGTACAAACCCGAGCACTACCGGTACTAGGCTTGCTGCGGGTCCTGCACCTAACAGACCCACACCTGTTTGCCGCCAAAGACGGCAGTTTGCGCGGCACCGTGACTTACGAATCGCTGGCCACGGTGCTTGCGCACTACCGGGCAGGCGACTGGCAGGCTGATATCGTCGTCGTGACCGGCGACCTGATCCAGGACGACAGTCCCGGTGCCTACGCGCATTTTCGCGATCTGCTCGGCTCTCTCGGATTGCCGGTCCTTTGCGTCCCGGGCAATCACGACCGGCGAGACCTGATGCAGGCGGCACTCGATGTTGCGCCCTTCAGCTATTGCGGAACCTTCGAGCAAGACAACTGGTTACTGGTCGGCATCGACAGCTGCGTCAGCAACCGGGCCGGCGGTTTTGTGGCCGACGCGGAGTTCGACCGGCTGGACCGGGCGATTGCCGCATCGACGGCGGACAACGTCATGGTTTGCCTGCATCACCCGCCGGTTGTGCTGGGCAGCAAGTGGCTGGACTCCGTGGGAATGGAGAATGGCGACGAAGCCCTGGACCGCATGGCGTCCTCTGGCAGAACGCGACTCGCAATCTTCGGCCACGTACACCAGGATTACGAGGCCGAACATGCCGGCATGCTGGTCATGGCGACGCCGTCAACCTGCAGCCAGTTCGCCGCCGGCAGCGACGAGTTCGCTATCGACGACAATCCCCCTGCCTATCGGCGTCTTGAGCTGCGCGCCGATGGCACCCACAATAATAAGCTCGTCTGGGTCCACGCGGCCTGAGCAGAACAGCAAGGATTGCCAATGAGCCTTTTTACCGAAGCCCGGCAGGTGATTGCCGGCGGAGTCAACTCGCCGGTGCGAGCATTCACCGGTGTGGGCGGCGAACCCGTTTTCTTTGCCCGCGCGCAGGGTGCCTGGGTCGAGAGCGAGGACGGCACGCGCTACATCGACTACGTGGGATCCTGGGGCCCGATGATTCTTGGCCACGGTCACCCGGCGGTGATCGACGCGGTGGTTTCTGCCGCTCAGCGCGGGCTCAGTTTTGGCGCCCCGTGCACGCTGGAAACCCGGCTGGCAGAAAAAGTTCGCGCGCTGATGCCGTCGATGCAACGCCTGCGCATGGTGAGTTCCGGTACCGAAGCGACGATGAGTGCCATCCGGCTGGCGCGCGGGCACACCGGCCGCGACAAGATCATCAAGTTTGAAGGCTGCTACCACGGGCACTCCGATTCCCTGTTGATCAAGGCCGGCTCCGGCGCATTGACACTGGGCGTACCGAGTTCACCCGGCGTGCCGGCGGGTCTCGCCGAACACACGATTACGTTGTCTTTCAACGACATTGACGCGGTTCAGGCGGCATTCGCAGAACTCGGTGAGCAGATCGCTTGCGTCATCGTCGAGCCTGTGGCCGGCAACATGAACATGGTGCCGCCGCTGCCCGGATTTCTCGAAGCCCTGCGTGACGCGTGCAGCAACGCCGGCGCCGTTCTCATATTCGACGAGGTGATGACCGGGTTCCGGGTCGCCCGGGGCGGCGCCCAGGCGCTTTTTGGTATCGAGCCCGACCTGACGACGCTGGGCAAGATCGTCGGCGGCGGTATGCCGGCCGCCGCTTTCGGCGGCAAGGCCGACATCATGGCGAGTATCGCGCCGGACGGCCCCGTCTACCAGGCCGGTACGCTGTCCGGCAACCCGGTCGCGATGGCGGCCGGACTTGCCACGCTGGACCTGATCGACGAGACCGGGTTTTACGAAGCGCTGGGCGAGCGAACCGGACAACTGGCCAACGGACTCGCTGCCGTAGCCGAAGACGCCGACATCGCGGTGGCGGTTGAATGCCTGGGCGGCATGTTTGGCTTTGTATTCACCGACGCCGGCCCGGTGCGATCGTTCAGCCAGGTTGCCGGCGCGGACATCGAGCGCTTCAAGCGTTTCTTCCACGGCATGCTGGCGGAGGGCATTTACCTGGCGCCATCGGCCTTCGAAGCGGGCTTTGTCTCCGCCGCGCACGGCGACGAGGAAATCAGCAAGACGCTGGAAGCTGCCCGCAAGGTCCTTGCAGGCCTGTAACAAGAGCAGGTCAAAAAGGGGCCAGGGCCCTTTGCCCGTTCAGTGGCGACTCGCGGCGAGCAGGTCGCGGACGATCTTGAGGCGCTCGAGCGGGTCGCTTTGTTCGAGGCAGCGCTGTTTTTCCTCGAGATCGATCGGCAGGATTTCCACGAATCGCGACGTGACCCAGCTGGCGTCATCGAAGTGCTTGTCGAGTGGCTCGTAAAGCCGCCCGAGATCATTCAATACGCCGG
>JAUIDP010000064.1 GCA_030429005.1 Gammaproteobacteria bacterium
ACGTGGACTACGAGGAACTGGAAGCGATCCTGGATCCTTTGACAGCCGTTGCCCGAAAGTCATTTGTCCTGCCCAGCGAAACCTTGCAACGCGGTGTTCCCGACAAGGCAATCGCCGCTGCGCCGCACACGGTCAAGCGGCAAATCAGCGTGGGCGGCCAGGACCAGTTCTACCTTGAAGGCCATGTCGCGATGGCCATTCCGCAGGAAGACGGCGACATGCTCGTCTACAGCTCGACGCAACACCCGGACGAGGTACAGCACCTGGTTGCCCATGCGATCGGCCGCGAGGCAAAAGACGTCGTCTGTATCTGCCGCCGAATGGGCGGCGCGTTTGGCGGCAAGGAAACCCAGGCCGCGACAATTGCGTGCATTGCAGCCATCATGGCGCAGCGCACCGGCCGCGCCTGCAAACTGCGGCTGGATCGCGACGATGACATGATCATGACCGGCAAGCGCCACGACTTCGTCATCGAATACGAGGCCGGCTTCGATGACACCGGCCGCATACTGGGCCTGGATTTCATGTTTGCGTCGCGCTGCGGAATCTCGGCAGACCTGTCCGGGCCGATCAACGACCGGGCGATGTTTCACTGCGACAACGCGTATTTCCTCGAACATGTGCGCGTCGTCTCACACCGTTGCAAGACCAATACCGTGTCCAATACCGCATTCCGCGGTTTCGGCGGACCGCAAGGCATGCACGCGATCGAGTACGTTATCGACGATATCGCCCGCAGTCTCGGCAAGGACCCGCTCGACGTACGGCGCGTCAATTTTTACGGCAAGCAGGAGCGCAATATCACGCCGTACCAGCAGGTGGTCAAAGACAACATCATCGACGAGATCACCGAGCAGCTGCTGGCGAGTTCCGACTACGTGGCGCGGCGCAGTGAAATAGCGGCATTCAACGCTGACAGCCCGGTACTGCGCCGTGGAATCGCGCTGACACCGGTCAAGTTCGGCATTTCGTTTACTGCGACCCACCTGAACCAGGCGGGTGCGCTGGTGCATGTCTACAAGGACGGCACCGTGCACCTGAATCATGGTGGCACGGAGATGGGGCAGGGACTGTTTACCAAGGTGGCACAGGTTGCGGCAGACGAACTGGGTGTGACTTTCGACAAGGTCAAGATCAACGCAGCGGATACCAGTCGTGTACCGAACGCTTCGGCTACTGCCGCCTCCAGCGGTTCCGATATTAACGGCAAGGCGGCGCAGAATGCGTGCGCCAAGATCCGCCGACGCCTGACCGAGTTCGCGGCACAGTACTTTGGAGTTGCCGAGAGCGACATCCGGTTTGCGGCGAATCGCGTGAGTATCGGTGACGACGAGAAAGACTTTGCAGAGCTGGTGCAAATTGCCTGGATGAATCGCGTCAAGCTGTTTGCTTCCGGCTTTTACAAGACACCGAAGATTCACTATGACCGCGAGACGTTCAGCGGGCGGCCTTTCTTCTACTATGCATACGGCGCTGCTGTCAGCGAGGTCGTCGTCGACACGTTGACCGGCGAGTATCGCGTGCTGCGAGCCGATATCCTGCACGACTGTGGCAGCTCGCTGAATCCCGCCGTGGACCTCGGCCAGGTGGAAGGTGGCTTCATCCAGGGTGTCGGTTGGCTGACTTCGGAGGAGTTGTGCTGGAATGATGCCGGCGAACTGACGACCCACGCGCCGTCGACGTACAAGATTCCGACCTGCTCGGACCTGCCGCCGGATTTCCGCGTGACACTGCTTGAAAATGCGGCCAATCGCGAGGACACGATCTATCGTTCCAAGGCCGTCGGTGAACCGCCGTTGATGCTCGGACTCTCGGTATTCCATGCCATCCGGGATGCCATTGCCAGCAACGAGCAGCCGGCGCCGCCCCTGCAGGCGCCGGCAACACCGGAAGCCGTCCTTCGAGCTATTTCCGGGGAGACCGGGTGAACGAGTGGATTGCGGAACTGGCGGACCTGTCAGCGGCCGGTGAGCGGGCGGTCATCGTGACGGTTGCCGGCATACGCGGTTCGGCGCCGCGCGAGGTCGGCGCCAAGATGCTGGTCACCCGTAACGAGACGCTCGGTACGATCGGCGGCGGCCAGCTCGAATACCAGTGCGGCCGCCTCGCGTTCGGCATGCTCGGCGACGATGAATCACCGAGCATGCGCAAGTTTCCATTGGGCTCGTCGATGGGGCAGTGCTGCGGTGGCGTCGTCGACATCCTGTTCGAGCCGGTCGCATCGGTATTGCCGTCATGGTTGCGGGATTTGCAGGCGCTGCATGGCCAACGCCAGCCCGCCGTGCTTGCGACGGAACTCGGCGAGAGCGCGCGAAAACTCGTCATCACGGCCGACGGAGAATTCGGCACAGCGGGTGCCGATGCCGGGTTGCTGGCGGTGGCGCGGGCGGCGCTGCAGGCCGGCAACACCGGGCAAACGGTCCCAGGCTGGTTTCTCGAACTGGTGGTCGGTTCGGACCTGGATATTGCCGTGTTCGGTGCCGGACATGTGGGCACCGCGGTGGTCCGCTCGTTGTCCGCACTGGACTGCAATATTCGCTGGATCGACAGCCGCCGCAACTTTATCCGCAGCACGCCGGCCAATGTGCGTGCGGTCGAGGCGGCGGAGCCGGCGCTCGAAGTCATGGCGATGCCGCCAGGCAGCTGTTACCTGGTCATGACCCACAGCCATGCGATGGATTTTTCTATCTGCGAGCGCATCCTCGAGCGCGGTGACGCACTGTACTGCGGCCTGATCGGCTCCGTTTCCAAACGGCGCCGCTTTGAAAAGCGCTTGCGCGCACTGGGTATGTCACCGGGGACTATCGACAACCTGGTTTGCCCGATCGGCGTCGCCGGAATCAGCGGGAAGAAGCCTGCAGAGATTGCAGTTGCCGCTGCGGCCGAGGTCCTGCAGGCTTACGAACGGGTTCGCCATTCCAGCAACTTGGCGTATCCTGACAATGTCCGCCTGCTCAGGCCCAACAAGAACGACTAGAAGACACCCCGATGGAAGCGTACATCGTCGATTGGCTGAACCTGCTCGTGCGCTGGTTGCACTTTATTACCGGTATTGCCTGGATCGGCTCGTCGTTCTATTTCATCTGGCTGGACAATCACCTGCAGGCGCCCAGGGATGCGGCCGATGCCGGCAAGGGCGTTGGCGGTGAAGTCTGGTCGGTTCATGGCGGCGGCTTCTACCATGCACAGAAATACAGGACGGCCCCGGCCGAGCTTCCCGAAACATTGCACTGGTTCAAGTGGGAGGCGTATTCGACCTGGCTGTCCGGCATGTTCCTGCTCATCCTGCTGTACTGGTATGGCGCCGAGGTATACCTCATCGATCCGACCGTCGCGGAACTGTCGCCGGCTGCTGCGGTCGCCCTGGCTGCCGGTTTCATCGTCGGTGGCTGGGTGGTTTACGACCTGCTGTGCAAATCACCGCTCGGCAGAAGTGACAACGTGCTCGGCATCGTCCTGTTCGTCGCCGTTGCCATACTTGCCTGGGGGCTTTGCCAGTTGTTCAGCGGCCGCGGCGCTTACATTCACTTCGGCGCCATTCTCGGCACGATCATGGTGGCGAACGTTTTCTTCGTCATCATCCCCGGCCAGAAACAGATGGTCGCTGCGGCTGCCCGCGGCGAGCAGCCGGACCCGGCACCGGGAATTCGGGGCAAGCAACGCTCGGTGCACAACACCTACTTCACATTGCCGGTTTTGTTCGTCATGACGAGCAACCACTACGCGATGACCTACAGCCATGCGTACAACTGGGCGATACTGATCGCCATCACGCTGGCCGGCGCTTTGATTCGCATTTACTTTGTTGCCCGTCACCGCGGCAACGCGTCGCCGGTATCCGTCATCGCCGCTGTGCTGATACTGGCGGCCGTCGCCGCACTGATCGCACCACGAACCAGTGCAACGTCGGCCGGCAGTGTTTCCTTCGACGAGGTCCGCGTGGTCATGGAACATCGTTGTACGGCCTGTCATTCCAGTTCACCGTCGCACCCCGCGTTTCCGGCACCGCCGGGCGGTGTGATGTTCGACACCGATCAACAGATAGTCGCGGAAGCACAACGCATTCACCAGCAGACGGTCACCACGCGCGTCATGCCTATCGGCAACCTGACCGGCATGACCGACGAGGAACGTGACATCCTGGATCGCTGGTACCAGTCGCTGGAGCCACAACCGTGACGGACAGGAACTATCCGCGGGAGATGTGCGGCTACGGTGAGCAGGCGCCCGACGCAAACTGGCCGGGAGGCGCGCGGATTGCGCTGCAGTTTGTTATCAACTACGAGGAAGGCGCCGAGAACTGTGTTCTGCATGGCGATCCGACGTCGGAAGCGTTCCTGTCGGAGATCGTCAATGCGCACCCGTTGCCGAACCAGCGACACATGAACATGGAGTCGATCTACGAGTACGGCTCGCGAGCAGGCTTCTGGCGCCTGCACCGCATGTTTGTCGAACGCGAGCTGCCGGTAACGGTCTTCGGCGTCGCGATGGCGCTGCAACGCAATCCCGGTGCCGTCGCGGCGATGCAGGCGGCGGACTGGGAAATTGCCAGCCACGGCTATCGCTGGATCGACTACCAGGAAGTAGACGAGATTACCGAGCGGCAGCACCTGCAACAGGCCATCGACATTCACGAGGCTGTGACCGGCACGCGACCGACAGGCTGGTACCTCGGTCGCTGCAGCCCGCGCACGCACCGCCTCATTGCCGAGGAAGGCGGTTTCGCCTACAACGCCGACAGTTACGCCGACGACCTGCCGTACTGGGATTACCAGCACGAGCGGCCGCAACTGATGGTGCCGTATACGCTGGACGCCAACGACATGCGTTTCGCAACGCCGCAGGGCTTCAACTCCGGGCAGCAGTTTTTCGATTACCTCAAGGATACGTTCGATGTCCTGTACACCGAGGGATCGCGCATGATGTCCGTGGGCCTGCATTGCCGCATCGCCGGCCGGCCGGGGAGGGCTGCCGCACTCGCGCGTTTTCTCGATTACGTTGCTGGCCACGAAGATACCTGGGTGGCACGTCGCATCGACATTGCCGAGCACTGGCGCCGGCAATACCCGGCAGAGCAACAATGACTGAAGCAGAATTCGTGCGTCGTTTCGGCGGAATTTACGAACACTCGGCGTGGGTGGCGGAAGCGGCCGCGGCCGAGGCGGCGGCGGCGGGCGACCTCGACGAGATCGCGACGTTGCTGGCGGAGTGCGTCGACAATGCCGCGACCGACAGGCAGCTGGCCCTGATCCGTGCCCATCCCGACCTGGCCGGCAAAGCACAAATTGCGGGAGAGCTGACAGCGGACTCGACAGCGGAACAGGCGAGTGCGGGTCTCGACCAATGCACCGCAGAGGAGTACGACCGTTTTCAGGCGCTGAATACGCGTTACAAGGATAAGTTCGGTTTTCCTTTTGTCATGGCAGTGCGTGGCAGCTCGCGTGCCGAAATCCTCGCAGCGTTTGCGGCGCGGCTGGAGAATGACGCGACAACGGAATTCGAAACGGCGCTCGCCGAGATTCACAAGATTGCCAGGCTGCGCCTGCAGGCAATGGATGCCCACGAATGAATCGACCCGAAAACCCCTTCCGCCAGTGGATCCAGCTGGAGCAACCGAGGCTCGGCACCCGCGTCGTATTTGCAACGGATGACTTCTTTGCTCCCAAGGAGCGCCTCATCGGCAGCAAGCCGCCGGTCTTCATCGACGACAAGTACGACGACAACGGCAAATGGATGGATGGCTGGGAAAGTCGCCGCAAGCGTACGCCGGGCCACGACTACTGCGTCGTGCGGCTCGGGGTGCCGGGAATCGTGCGTGGCATCGACATCGACACCAGTTTCTTCACGGGCAATTTTCCGCCGCAAGCGTCGTTGGAGGCCTGCGTCAGCGATGACGAAATACCGGAGGACGGCTGGTTCGAGATTTTGCCGAAGACCAATCTGTCCGGCGATGCACATCACTTCCTTGATATCGACTGCGAACCGGTCATCACGCATCTGCGCCTGCATATTTACCCGGACGGCGGCATTGCACGCCTGCGGGTATACGGCGAGATTCGCCCCGACTTCTCCGGGACAGATGGCGTCATCGACCTGCTGGCGCTGGAGAACGGCGGCAGGGCGCTGGCTTGCAGCGACGAGCACTACGGCAGCATGCATAACCTGAATGTCGCCGGTCGCGGCGTCAACATGGGCGACGGCTGGGAAACCGCGCGGCGACGCGGTCCCGGCAACGACTGGGTTGTACTCGCCCTGGGACACCCCGGCATCGTCGAAGCGGTCGAAATCGATACCGCGCACTTCAAGGGAAATTACCCCGACCGGGCAACGCTGGCGGGCATGCTGGTTCCAGGCGATGAAGTACCGGCGCATGACGATAGTCGCTGGCAACCGTTATTGCCGGAAACGAAGCTGGAAATGGACAAGCAACACGTATTCAGCGACGAGTTACTGTCGCCGGGCACAATCAGTCATGTGCTCTTGTCGATTTTCCCGGACGGCGGGGTCAGTCGCCTGCGTGTGAATGGCCGCATCAGCGGAGACAAGAATGCGTGAACTTCGCCCTGAACCGCTCACCCGCGATGCCTTCGCGCCCTATGGCGATGTCGTCGAGTCGGGCCAGGCGGCCGAGGAAATGAATGCGGACAGTTTCGAGCGCTTTGACGACCTGTGCCGGGTTGAGGCGCACGAAGGCCGTATCGCAATCAGTATCGCGCGCTGTCGTGTCGCGACGACGTTGCCGCACAGGATCGAGATGGTCGAGCGGCACCCGCACGGCAGCCAGGCGTTTATTCCGCGGACGCCGTGCCGCATGCTGGTCGTCGTCGCGGCCGCCGGCGCCGCGGTCGATGCGGCCGGGTTGCGCGCGTTTGTCAGCAACGGCGAACAGGGTATCAACTACCATCGGGGCACCTGGCATATGCCACTGATCGCTTTCGACGCCGGACAGGAATTCCTGATCGTGGATCGCGTGGGCGATTCGCCGAATTGCGATATTCAGCCGTTGGCGGAGCCGGTGATGCTGCTGGAACCCGTTACGGGCTGAACCAGATCGGTGACGAGAAGCCGCGTTCCTGGTGTATGAGCGGCACCTCGTCGCCGGGCGCAGCACCAAGGTGTACCTTGTCATACAGGGTCCAGCGCGGTGTCGGAATTTCCAGCACGCGCATGTAGTACACCGATTTCACGTCCGGGTCGAAATCCGGGTCGCGGAACACGCCAACCAGTTCTGCGGCACCGATACTGTTCTCGTAAGTGGCTGTCGCGAGATCAACGGTGTTGCCGACAGCGGGCAGCTTGCCACTGGCGTCCGGTTGCCTGCCGCCAGACCAGCTTACGTCGTAGATTTTTTCGTGTGCGCTGCCGTCTGAATCGACCCAGCCCTTGATGATCTGCACGCGATCAAGGTGTGCGCCCTCGGGATCTTTCTGTGCGGATACGATAAAGGTCGGGGCCGAGCCGTCGGATTGCCCCTGCAGGTCGCCACCCATCGGCACGCCGCGGGCATAACCTGCCGCAGCGAGGTCGCCGTCAAGATCGTCCTCGCTGAAATCGAAGCCACCGAAAAAACGCAGCTTCATGCGCGAGCCGGTCGTCGCAAAAGTCTCGCGCCGGTGCATGGCATCCCACAAGGCTTCCCGGGTGTTTTCAGTAGCCCAGACGCCTGTGACACCGGATGCTGCCGATTCCCAGCCCCAGTAGGTGTCCGTCGGGCCCTGCAGCAGAGGGAAGTCCCAGCGGCCCGGCCGCGGCTCCAGTGTTTTGAACTTGCCGAGAAAAGCATCCTCGTCAGTCGAAGAAAAACCCGTATGCGTGTCGGTGCCGGCGTTGGCGCCGTACTTGAACGGGTTAGTCCCCAGCTCGTCTTCGAGGCGCATGCCGGACGTCAATGACTGTCGCCAGTATTCGTGCTTCCAGTCGCCTTCCTTTTTGGGGTTGAGGATCAGGTTGCCGCGGTCCCAGAGGTCCCAGGACGCGAATTCGTCGTTCGGTGACAGTGCAGGGTGAGTCTCGCTTTGTCCCTTGATCTGGGTTACTTCATACAGGCGCTCGTAGCGGTTGCGCTGCTCGGCCCATGCCGCTGTCATCGGCGAACCGTCGAAGCGTTGTTCTTCGAACATGCGGCCGTTGGACATGTTGCCGTTGTGTGGAATCGCCAGCAATCGTCCGCCGGTCTCGGCTTCGTAACTGGCCATCCATTCCCACAGTTTCTCAGGGTCCTGGGTTTCGAAGGTAGTCAGTGGCAGGCGAGTGCGAGCCTGCTCGGCGCCGTCCCTGTAGATGACGTTGCGGTGCAGGTTGTTGCCACCGTTCGCATTGACAGTCCATTCATAGGCGATAAAGGTAGTGAATTCGCCCGGCCGGTTGAACTTTTCCGCCGCATCGATCGTGGCAGCCCATGCATTGGCCATCCATTTGGGGTCCATCACCAACGGGGGCAAGCGCTCCTCGGACTGCATGACGACGAGCTCGCTCTTGGCAGCAGCAGCCTCTTCTTCGGTCCCCTGCAACGCCTTGCTCCAGCGCGCGAGTACCGGGTCGGCCATCATCTCCGGGTTGCCGCCGAGGATCTCGGAAATCGTGCCCATGCCGTCCGAGTGGTCCGTCACCATGAACCAGTCGTAGGCGCGCGACAGCTTCACGTCCTGGCCGGTGTTGGATTTGACCGTCTCGCCTAGGGCGTAGCGGTAAGCATCCTCCGGGCCGGTTATGGCACCGTCCATCCCGGCATCGGCCGACCAGCCGGTGTGTACATGAGTGTCACCGAACCATGCCTCGGTCGGGTAAGCTGTGGCTGCAGCGGTTGTGCCGCCGTCCGTGCCGGTAGCCTCGGCCGCCGTTGACGCGGGCGCCGGCTTGTCGCCACCGCACGCCAGCAAAAACAATCCTGCGGCGCTGCAAAGCAACGTATTGAACAGCCAGGTCGATTTGATCATGTCGTTCTCCGGGATTATGAGTTGCCGGCCGCGAGCAGTGGTTCCAGGCGGTCGATGATGTCGATGAGCTCCGGTCGGTGTTCGCGCAGTTCGGCCGGTGTCATGCCGGTCAGTTCGTAGGGTAGCGCCAGCCAGTCGCGCGTCTCGTGCACGAAAAAGTCCGGGGTGCGCAGCGTCCGCTCGGTCGGGCGGTACCAGACCGATGCCACGCGAATGTCCCGGGGCATATTGCGCCTTGTCCGCTGCGCGAGCTGGTCGATCACCGCCTTGACGCTCGAGCCGGTGCTGTAGACGTCGTCGACGATCAGCATCGAATGGTGCGAACTGAGATTCTCCAGCAGGTACTGCAGCCCGTGCACGCGGATGCCCCCGGCACGGTTCACCATTTCCGAGTAGCTGGCCGCGCCGCGGTAGGACGTGCGGATTGCGATGTGATCAGTCGGGACGCCGAGGTAGTCGAGGCCTTCCTGCACGGCGATGCCCACGGCACTTCCGCCTCGCCAGAGACCAACCAGGAAATCCGGGTGAAATCCGGCCTTGTGTATATCGGCGGCAAGCTGGAAGGAATCTCTCAGAAAATCATCCGCGGCAATGAATTTCTTGCGCATTATTTTTCGGGCCTGCGGTGCGGTAGAATCCGAGCGGGCATTATAACGCTTGCCCGCCCAACCAGTACCAGAGAATAACAATGGACAAGACCGTACTGTCAGCCCAGGACCTGCTCGAGGATTCGTTCCGGCTGGGCCTGCGCGTTCTCGAGAGCGGCTTCAAGCCCACGATGATTATCGCCATCTGGCGCGGCGGCACACCGGTCGGCATGGCGCTGCAGGAAATCATGGCTTACTGCGGCGTCGAGTCCGACCACATTGCGATACGGACTTCGTCGTATGTCGGTGTCGACGAGCGCGGGGCTGTCGCTGTGCACGGCCTGAACTACATCGTCAAGAAAATCTGCCATGACGACCGGGTCCTGATCGTTGACGACGTTTTCGATACCGGCAATACCATTGTTGCAGTCATCGACGAGCTGAAAAAGCGCGCACGCGATAACACACCGGAAGATATCCGCGTGGCCGTGCCGTATTACAAGCCGACCCGCAACGAGACCGACATCGTGCCGGACTACTACGAGCATGAAACGGCCGAATGGCTCGTCTTTCCGCATGAGCTCGACGCGCTGGAGCCCGAGGAATTGCGCGCACACCGACCGCGCATCGCCAGGATCATCGAGACAGCCAAGAGCGCCTGAGCGAATGCAGCGTATATGTGTCTACTGTGCATCGAGCCCGGGGCACCGCGCGGACTATGCTGACGCAGCGCGGTCGCTGGCGGCCGAGCTGGTCGATCGCGGCTACGAGCTGGTCTACGGTGGCAGCTCGATCGGCATCATGGGGGTCCTCGCCGACGCTGTGCTCGAGCGGGGCGGGCGTGTGCACGGTGTCATTCCGGAACTGCTGCTGCAAAAGGAGGTCAGTCACGGCGGGCTGACGGAACTGCACGTCGTCGGATCGATGCACGAACGCAAAGCACTGATGGAGTCGCTCTCTGATGCCTTCATCGCGCTGCCCGGCGGTTTTGGCACACTGGAAGAACTGGTTGAGATCCTGACCTGGGGACAATTGCACCTGCACACAAAACCGGTCGGCATACTCAACGTCGCGGGCTACTACGATAACCTGCTGGCCTACCTGGACCACGCGGTTGCCGAGGGCCTGTTGGCGGAGTCCAGCCGCGCGATGCTGCAGAGTTCTACCGATGCCGCGACGCTACTGGATGGCTTCCGGAGCTACCGTCCACCCGACGGCGACAAGTGGCAATAGCGACAGCTACTGCATCAGCAGCCGCAACCTGCCTTTGGCTGGTGCCCGCAGGTTTTGCGCGGTGAGCGCATACTGGATACCCAGTCGCCGGCCCTTGAGCGCGCGGTCGGCACAAATTCTGAGCGGCACGGTGAAAGCGTTGACGGGCGCCCCCGGTGGCACATCCTCGATACGTACGGCGATGCGGACCGAGTCGTCCCGCACCGTGACATCGGGGTAGTCCGCCTGCTCCGCCGGCGTCCGTTCGACAAACTTGTCGTCCCTCGGCACTTTCGGCAGCCGTTCCGCGACATGCAATGCCGGGTGCCCCGGCATGGCCAGTTTCAACGATACGTTCTGTAGTGACTCGCTGCCGTGGTTGTTGACGACAATCTGCAACTCGGTGTGCCGCCGGTTGTACAGGAACTGCTCGTCCTGGTCACGATGCTGCCTGGTCAGCTGTTGCATTTCCTCGATCAGGTCCTGTGTCGATCGCTCTTCATACGGGCTGTCGCTGCCGAACAGGCGCGCGTGTGTCAGGCGGGCAACAGCCGTGTTTGCGACCGAGGTCTGCATGCGCTCCTTCGTCGCAATTAATTCCTGCAGCTTGGCGCCAGCGATTGCAGACGGCAGCTTGTCGAGATTGCAGGTCTCGATGGCCTTGTCCTTGTGAATGATGGATCCCGGAAAACCGATCTCGATATTGGCGGCCGGGATTGCGTCCTGGAATTTTTTCTCGAACAGCGCCTGCAACTGGCCACGCCCGAGTTTTACTGTCGAATTGTTGACACGCGCATACGCGTCGCCACGGCGCAGCGTTTCCGAGAAATCGATTCGCATCATGTAGGGCCGATCCGGGCAATTCCGGATTTCGTAGACGCCGAGGCGTTTGCCGTCAACGGTGACACCGCGATATTCGATTTGCAGCCGTGGCTCGATGTGGTCTTCGACCAGTGCAACATAGGCCGGGGACCCGGAGAAGTCCGCGCTGTCCACCGCGTACAGGTGTTTGCGTCCCTTGCGATCAAACTCGGCGCCGGTAATGATGTAGCGCGGACCGTCCGTAGACGCATTTGCCAGCGCCAGCACGTCGCGCAGGAACGACTGCACACCATTGCGGCCGTACGCTTCCTTGCGAAACTGTACAGACACAGACGGAGTCGCGGATTGTGCGATGCGCGCCAGGCGGTTCATAAGCCCTTAATTATCGAACGATTATGTTGAACAACACCGGAACCAATCGTCATTTCTGCTAAGCAACAGGCAAATTCAGACCCGCTGGGCGCGATTTCAGTTGCGGCTCCCCGGTTTGCCGAAGACGCCGTGCAGCAGATGTTACAGACCGAATTCGGCGTGCACGGGACGCTGACGCCGCTGGTCAGCGAGCGCGACCAGAACTTCCGGGTGGAGACTGCAGACGGACGTGTATTTGTCTGCAAGATTGCCAACGCATCCGAGCCACAACAGGCGAGCGAGTTCCAGCTCGCAGCGCTGCTGCATATCGAACAACAGGACTGCCCTGTCGCGACACCGCGCGTCCAGCGCAATATTGTCGGTGGCACGGTCGCATCGCTGGCCGCGGACGCCGCCATATGCCGTTGCCGCGTTGTCAGCTATGTGCCGGGCAATTTGCTGTCGTCCGTTACGCTGGACAACGACCTGGCCGCGCAACTGGGTACGAGTGCCGCCCATCTCGATCTTGCGCTGCAGGGGTTCGCGCATGCCGGCCAGCCGCAGGAACTGCCGTGGGATCCGCGGCGCGCCGGTGCGCTGCGCGACATCCTCCAATATACGAGCGATGTGCGCCTGCGTGACGCCGTGCGCGCGTGCATCGACGACTTCGAAACGCGCGTGCAACCGGCATTGGCCGGGTTACGCCACCAGGTGATCCATGCGGACCTGAACCCCGACAATGTCGTGATAGAGGCGTCCGGCAAGCTGGCCGGTGTCATCGATTTCGGCGACATGCTGCATGCGCCACTGGTCTTCGAAGTGGCGATTGCGGCGTCCTACCTGCGGCCCGGCCCCGGGCGGGATGTCCTGGAGTGGATTGAGCCCTTCGTCGCGGCGTATCAATCCGTTCTGCCATTGCAAGACGGGGAACTGGCACTGTTGTTCGACCTGCTGCGTACACGCCTCGCGGCAACGATTTCTATTCTGAACTGGCGAGCTGCCGTCCGCGGTGCCGGCGATGCGTACAGCCGGCAAAACCTGCTGGGGGAGAGTGATGCGCCGGGTTTTCTCGAGGGCCTGGATGCGCTGGGCCGCGACAAGTTTTTCGACCGAATCCGAAAATTCATTAAAAACAATTAGTTATAAGCAAGCGGCGCGATTTCACCGGGTTCGCCGGCAGCGACTGAGAAATATCGACCACAGGTGGCACTCACGGGGCTGCAAAACTGTTGAGTAGTTCCCGGAAATCAAGGGTTTAGCAACATAATATTGGCGCAATGCAGATGCCACAGAGCGCCATTCGATGACCCTGGACGTCGCACTCGCAGTCCTGTTATTGCTCAGCACCGCCGCCTACCTGGCGCTGGGTGCGCGCCTGTTCATGGCCAAACGCGAAATCGGTACGGTGCCGATCGGCCTGCTGTTCGTCACGGTCAGCATCTGGGTCCTTGGCGGCGCCATCGAGCTGCTGTCTACCGACTTCTTCGTGTTTTCGATCGGCCGTACCTGTCATTTTGTCGGTACCGCGTTTACACCGGTGGTCGCATACGTCTGTTTTCGCGAGTACATCGGCCAGAAAACCTCGATACACCGGCTGACGATGTTGCTGGTGATCCCGATCGTGTCGGTGATCCTCGCAGCGACGAACTACGCACACGAGTTCATGTGGTACATGCCCGCGACGAACGAGCTGGGCCAGTACCTGACACGGCCGGTTGCCTGGGGGCCCTGGTTCCTGTTCGTGCACCTGCCGCACAGCTACCTCGTCATCGGCGCCGGCCTGCTGGCACTGCTGACACACACAACAGCCGTGGCGCGCACGCATCGCCGGGGTATCTTCCTGCTGGTCGCTGCGAGCCTGGGGCCGCTGGGTGCGACCCTGGCATACGATCTCGGCTTCGGCCCGACGACGATTTCTTTCGTGCCGTTCGTCTATACGCTGATGCTGCCACTGTATGCCTGGGTAATCCTGGGCGAAAAAATCGTGCAGTTCTCGCCGCTCGCATTTGAAACGGTCTTCCAGAACATGCAGGACCCGGTTGTCGTCGTCGACGGTGACGGGCGCATCATTGCGCTGAACCACCGTGCCGAGACCCTGCTGGCCGTGACCGAGACGGCAGCGATGTTCGAGCCGCTGAACACCGTCATCTGTGACGGCTCAACCGAAGTGTTCGAAGCGCTGGAGACCGGTGAACCGCGCAAGATGATGACGCAAACCGGGCGGTTCCTGCACGTGCAGGTGTCCGAGATGGATTCGGACAGGGCCACCGAGCGCGAAGGCAAGGTGCTGATGTTCCGCGACGTCAGCGACGTCGAGCGGGCCCAGGCGGAGGTGCGTGCCAACGAGCGTATGCTACGAACGCTGATCGATCATTCCGTGAACGGCATTATCCGGTTGCGCTGGGAAGAGATCGGGGACGATGGCCCGCCGGAGTTGCGCTGCATTTTTGCAAACGCTGCCGCTGCCCGATTCCTGACGACCAGCCAGGACAAGCTGGTCGGCGCCACCGCCGAGGAAATCGTCAAGCTGGCGAGCAACGCCATGAAGCCAGAGGACTCGGCCGACCTGACCAACGAGTTTTGCCGTGCGAGCAAGGCCCGCGAAAGCGTAGACGTCGAGGTCCGCCACGAAGCCGGCGGCGCCGGCAAATGGCTGCGCATGATCATGGAGCCATTCGCAGAAGACATTGCCGTGACCTTCGTCGACCTGACCGACGGCAAGGCGAAAGAAGAGCAAATGGAGTCGATAGCTGCCTCCGATCCGCTGACCGGTGTCCTGAACCGGCGTGGATTCGAACGCGATGCGTCCAGGCGGCTGCGCGACAGTGCCGACGATGCGACCGGCGCGTTGCTGTTTATCGACCTGAACGAGTTCAAGGTCATCAACGACAGCTACGGGCACGAAATCGGGGACCAGTTGTTGACGATCGCCGCACAGCGCCTGATGAAGAGCCTGCGGTCCTGCGACATTATCGGCCGGCCCGGCGGCGACGAATTCGTCGCACTGGTTCCGGACGTCACGCCGGAGGTGGCGGATAAACTGGCCAAGCGGCTCACCGGTGCGCTGGAAGAACCCTATCGAATTGGTGCGACCGAGCATCATTGCGCCGCCAGCATCGGGCTGGCGCTGTACCCGAAGAACGCGAACACACTGACCGGCTTGCTGCGCGAAGCCGACCAGGCGATGTACCGGGCGAAGGCGCGCACGCGCGGCGCGAGCAAGGTAAGTGGCGAAGACCTGCTGGAAAAAGCCATGTAATAATATGCGGCCGCAGCCGGTCAGTCTTGACAGACCGCCCCAATAACCAACAAGTACAGGTTCCCATGCAAAAAAATACCAGTCGGATCGTGTGGTCCGTGACCTTGCTGTTCAGCTTCGTGGCACAACTGTCGATGGCAGACGAGCACGTGGCAGCCAGCGCCGAAGAGACCCAGCCGCTTCGCAGCGGCCAGCAGGCGCCGGCCTTCGTCGTGCGGGATGTCAATGGGGATGAATTCGCATTCGAACCCGATGCGCTGCAGCGACCCGCCGTCATCATCACCTTTCGCGGCGGCTGGTGCCCGTACTGCAACCTGCACCTGTCGGAGCTGCATGCCGTCGTGCCGGAAATAGCGGCCCTGGGCGTCGACGTCCTGTTCCTGAGCGGTGACCGGCCGGAAACACTGTACGAGTCGCTGTCGGCCGAGACGCAGGAAACGATTGACGGGCTGGATTACCAGATCTTTTCTGACGCGGACGCTCAGGCGGCCATGGCCTTCGGGCTTGCTTTCAAGGTGCCCGAGGACGCGATCAACTGGTTTGCAAACAAGGGAACGGATATCGCGGGCTCATCCATACAAACGCACGGGGTCCTGGCTGTGCCTGCCGTGTACGCGATCGATCGAAGCGGGCTGATTCGTTTCGATTTCGTCGAGCCGGACTACAAGATCAGGTTGCCCGCCGAGGATTTGCTGAACGTCGCCCGGGGAATCGTGGAGTAGAACTCACGCTGATGTTACGCTGCCGCACGGCCAGCGGAGATTAGTGAATGAGCGACAGCAGCCCCGGCAATCCATTCCAGCGCATCGTCAAGCGACTGATGCTGGTCGAGGCAAACGAGATTCGGGCGACGGTCCTGTCGTTCCTGTTTGTCTTCATCCTGTTCGCTGCCTACTTCATAATCCGCCCGGCCCGCGACGCCATGTCGAGTGACTGGTCGCGTGTCGAAACAAGCCTGCTCTGGACGATGACGTTTTTCGTCAGCATCGTGGCCGTGTCGCTGTATGGCTTCATCATTTCGCGGGTGCGTTTCAGCCGGGTCGTGCCGGGTACCTACATCATTTTCGCGGTGATGTTCATCGCCTTTTACTTCGGCTCTCGGGGCGTCGCGGACCCGACGCTCGTCGACAAGACTTTCTACGTCTGGCTCAGCGTTTTCAGCCTGTTTCATGC
>JAUIDP010000065.1 GCA_030429005.1 Gammaproteobacteria bacterium
CAAAAGCTGCGCCGTGTCGACCTGGTCTTTGGCGTCTCCTACAGTGACGACGTCGAGAAGGTGGAGAACATCCTGAACGAGGTCGTCACGCAACACGACAAGGTGCTCGACGATCCCGCGCCGGTCATCAAGTTGCACGAGCTGGCGGATTCATCGGTCAACTTCGTGTGCAGGCCCTGGGTCAAGACCGACGACTACTGGGATGTGTACTGGGACCTGCTGCGCACCGTCAAGCTGCGCTTCGACGCCGAAGGCATTACGATTCCGTTCCCGCAACGCGAGATCCATACAGCCCAGGCCGACGCTGCCGCGCAACCGGCAGCCGACGCGCCGGCAACCGAAGCGCAGACCGACGGGAACCGGACACGGAAAGACCCGCCGCCATCAGGCCCGGTCGACAACGATATACCGAACGTCGAAGACTAGTCAGAGCTGGCCCCGGATCGGCAGTATCCGGACGATGCCGACCTTGAAACGGTCCCACCAGCTCGTTTCCGGCTCATTGTCGAACACCTCGTCACTGCCGTCACGGTAGCCGTGCCAGCGCACCTTGCCCTTGTCATTGAGAAAGACCTTGTAGGTTTCATTGGGCAACGACGCCAGCACGGCCTGCGTGAACCCGGTCGCCAGTTTCTCGTCGTGAATGATTACGCCCATCTCCGTATTGATGTTGATCGACCGCGGGTCGAAGTTGAACGAACCGATGAACACGGATTTCCTGTCGACGAGAAATGCCTTGGTATGCAGCGTCGCGGTTGCGCCGCTGAAAGCCATGAATTCCGAACCCGACACATCGGCGTCAGGCCGCACCTCGTAGAGCTCGACGCCATTCTCCAACAACGGCTTGCGCGCCGGAGCGTAGCCGGCATGGACCGTGAACTGGTTATTCGCGGCAAGTGAGTTAGTGATGATCGTGACATCGACGCCACGGGCCTGCAGTTCCGAGAAAGCTTCCACGCCGGTCTTGCGCGGCACGAAGTAGGGCGAAACAATGATCACCTCGTCCCTGGCGGCCTGCAGGGCATCGACCAGCCCCGTGGTGATCGACGGCGCCTCGCCAGCCTTGGCTTTCTCGCTCTTGTCCGGAGAGTCGTAGACAAACTCGTATGGCGACCACTCGAAAATGCTGTCGTCGGTATGCAGGTACTCGAAATAACGTTCCTGCAGTACTTTTTCGTACACCGAGTCGGCGAAATCTTCCTGCGCTTGCTGCAATGCCTGCCGCACCCGGGCCAGTTCGGCCTGCGGATCGTCCAGCGGCCTGGCGACGGCCTGTACCGGCAACGATGAGTGGTGGTTCCAGTATTCGTCGAACATCGTCGAGACTTCATCGACGATCGGCCCGATACCGGCGACATCGAGGTCGCCGTATTTCTTGTCCTCAGCCGCACCGAAGTAATGGTCAGCCATATTCCGGCCGCCGATGATCGTCAGCTGGTTGTCGACCGTCACCGACTTGTTGTGCATGCGCCGGTTGATGCGCGAAAAATGCCCCAGCGCGCCCAGGCTGCGCCCCGCTGCACCGCGGTTGAAAGGATTGAATACGCGCATCTCGAAATTCGGATGCGCGTCCAGCGCCTGCATGCCGGCATCGTAGTTGCTGGTCATGATGTCGTCCAGCAACAGGCGCACTCGTACGCCGCGGTCGGCAGCTCGTAACAGTGCGTCGATGAACGAGTTGCCGACCAGGTCGGTTTCGATCAGGTAGTACTGCACATCGATGCTGACTTCGGCACGATCGATCAGCAACAGCCGCGCCGCCAGGGCGTTGATGCCATCCGGCAACGGGTAGAAACCCGCGAAACCCGGCGGCTGGCCGGCAACGACGTCGGCGAAGTGTGCGCCCAGATAGGTGTCCTGCGTGTCCGGGAACGCGAATGACTCGGTCTTTTCGTAGTCGAAATCGACACTCGCACAGCCTGTCAACATCACCAGCGCGGCGAGCAGGATCGCCACCTTGTGGCGACGGGTTGTTGTTACGAATAGCATCACTCGTCCTGTGCGCTGTTGTCTGAAGGCAACTGAGTTTGCGAGACAGGCGGTGGCACTGTCAAAGTCGGCAGCCGGCCGGCAAGCACCTCCAGGCCATCCGCCGCCGTTTGCGCGCACGGGTCTTTGGACCGTGCCAGGCGCGTCCATGCGGCGCGCGCCAGGATCGACAGCCCGCCCGTCGCGACCGCGGCGCCACCTGACAGCAACACGCCCTTCTCGTCCACTGCCAGGCGCGGCGCGGCCAGCGTACCGATGACCTTGATATACGGATTCACGATCTCGCCCGCGCTGATGCTGATACCCTGCTTCGGCGTGGTCCTGATGTTGACTTCGAGTTTCTCCGTCTTCAGGTCCACCCGCGAATTCGTAACGATCTGCAGGTTGCCGGTGGCAACCAGCGAGTTGGGATTGCTCGTCAGGATTCCCGAATTGATCTCGACGGGCAGGACGACGCATTCGAACACCGTACGATCCTGGGTTTTGCTGAACGGATTGATAACGCCGATTATTTCCTGCAGCGCATTTCCGTACAGGGCTTCCAGGGTGCGGTTCTTCGCCATGTGACCGCCCCTCGTATTGACATACAGTATGCCGTTGGCGTTGCCGAGCAACGACCGCAGGTCGTTCCCGGTCGACTCGAGACGGATGTCGAAATCGCCCCGCATTGACTGGTCCTGGTTGAACTGGCCGATGCCGGGTGCGATTCCTCGTGCCACCAGCTCGACGCCGGCAGCCCCGGTACCGCCCCGCGGGTCCAGGTAACCACGTGCGACGAGGCCACCGTGCTGCCCGCGAAAACGCAAATCCGCGAGGTCGAGCCGGCCACCGGACAGCTCACCCCGTATAGCCAGTTCATTCAATATGACGCTGTTTCGCCGCAATTGGCCGATCCGGATGTCGAAGCGGCCATCCATTCGCGCCATTGCCTCGAACGGGATGCCGATGTCCGGGATCAGGCGGCCATCATCCAGGGCCGTTGCCAGTTCCGGTGGCGGTGCTGTTTGCTCTTCTAGCAGCGGCGCGAAATCGACCGCATCCGACTCGATACGCAATACGACCCGTGGCACGGCACCGGCGCTGTACTCGAGATTGCCGCGAATATCGCTGTCGCCCAGTTGCGCGAGAAGGTTCTCGGCTTGCAACTCACCGCCGTCCCCGGCCAGGGTAGCGGACAGCCCCAGGCGCTGCGCGCGCAGGCGCCGACCGTTGACGGTACCAAGGGCGCTGGCGTCCGGCACGTCAACACGGATATTGAATTGCGATGCCGTCGCCTGTCCTGCCAGGTTCAGCAGGCCATCCGCCTGCAACCTGGCCTGGCCCACGTTGATGTCCAGGACATCGAATTGCCAGGCCGACCCGTCCACGGACCCGTCCAGCTCGACGACAAACGGTTGTTCGCTGGCGACAAAGCCTTTGAACTCCGGTAGCAGCGACCGCAGGTTCGGTCCGCTGGCCCGCAAATCGAAGACCGCCGAGCGCGCAGACACCGGCAGCCCCAGTTGCAGGTCGAGGTTGATGCTGCCATTGGCGCGGGTCAGTTCGATCTTGCTGAAATCGATCTGTTCCGGCCGGAAATCGACCTGTCCCGACAACTCGTATGGCCCTGGCCGAACAGCGGTTTCGCCGAGCTGGCCGACAATCTCGTTGAACGCGGCACCTTTCGCTGCCAGCGTGAACCGCGATCCCGCGATGCCGCTCGCAGGCACCAGCAGGCCATCCAGTTGCAGGTCCGAGGTACCCAGCTTGCCGCTGACGCCGCGGAAACGATAGCCATCGTCACGAACCGCGAGCTGGCCGTCCAGCGCATAGGGCAATGCTGGTACATTGCCGGCATCTGTAAATGCGCCGATGAGGTTCGCCAGGTCCGGGCCCTGCAACGTGAATGCCAGGTCCGAGCCCTTGATGCCTTTGACCGGCTGGACCACGCCCTCGACCCGGATAACAGCGTTGTGCACGTTCGCGATGAGCGGCGACACGGTGCGAATACCGTTGCCGCCGTATTCTGCAGCACCACTCAGTTCCGTCGGCTCGTCCGGCAGCCCGGCAATGCCGTAGGCGCTGCCGATCGCTGCCAGGCTGTCGCTGTGCAAACGGAAATCCAGTGTCGAGCCGTGATACTCCGGTGCAGCCCCGATGCGGCCATTGCCACGCAGTTCGCCGAGCGCCGTCCTGATGTCCACGTTGAACAGTTCGTAGCCATCCTCGGCAACATCAATCGTCGCTGAAACGGAGAACGGCCCGGTTGCACCGCCCGGGAGCTTCAGCACGTGACGAAAACGTTCAATGTCCGGACCATCAATCTGCAGGCGGACCGACGCATCGTCGATACGCGGGAACTCCGGCAAGCGTGCCGCCAGCTCGAGCTTGGCCTGGCCGAATACCATGTCGGCTTCGTTCACAGTCAGCAGCGAACCGCTGCGTGTTGCGTCGATTTTGATCATGAACGGCGACGGGCGCGCTTCGCTGATGCCGGCAGCCTCGAGAAAGGGCCGCACGTCCTCTCCCGATGCCAGTACGTCGAGATCGACATCCTCGAGGTTACGCAAGTCCGAGAAACGCCCCTGTGCATCGACTTCGAGGCGGCCCACCCGGCCACGCAAATGCAGGTTCAGCGGACCGTCTTGCTCCGGCGTCAGTGAGCCACTGATATCGATGTCGCCGTCACCCTGCCGGGTCACGCCGACGGCACGGAGCAGGTCGTTGACGTCCGGGGCCACCGCGGTAAAGCTGAGCTGCGGCCGGTACGGATGCAGCACATCGTCGATCTCTCCTTCGGCGTCGAACACAAAGGAGTCGATTCGCGCATGCAGTTCGAAACGCACGTTCTCACCGCGCAGCAGGCCGGACCAGGAACCCGCCTCGCCGGCCATGCTGATCTCGCGCCCGTTCAAGGTGCCGTCCACTGTGAAGTCAAGAAAATCATCGTCGCGGTAACGCTGCGTGGCTTTTGCCACGTCAAGCCGCAGCGACCGGGCACTGGCCACCGCATTGTAGCCGAGCGCAAAATCGTCGATATCGATCTTCTGGAAGTGAATCCCGCGCGACGGTTGCGCGGATTTGTCCGTGTCCTCCCCGGGCGGCAACAAAGCCCAGTTCGGCGTGCCATCCTCCTGTCTTGCGAGCGACACGCGAGTGTCGTCCAGGTCGATGAGTTCGATCACGATCGGACCCGACAGTATCGATGCAAGTTCGAGATGGACTTCGACTCGCCCGACGCTGAGCAGCTGCGGGTCTTCGGCCCAGGATGCGTTGCTGACCGTCAGTTGCTCTGCAATGACCGACGTCCGGGCCGCCAGGTCGATTTGCAGGTTCCCGGCAATCCTGACCTCGCGCCCGGTTTTCTGGCTGGCCCAGCGCTCGATCTGCGGTTTGAAACTGCCGAGGTCCGCCAGCAGCAACCAGCTGATCACAGCGACGATCAGCGTCAGCAGCCCGAGCCCGGACCATAGTAGGAGTCGCTGCCAGCGCACTGTTGGGTTCCGTTATGGGTTAACTATTTGCCAATCACCTGGCGTGCCCACTTTACAACGTTTTGCACACGCGGCGACGCCAGGTCATAGGCCTCGTCGAAACTCAGCCAGCGCCATTCGTGGTGTTCCGGCTCACCGGTTTCCGGCGACGGCCCCATGACGACGTCCGCCGTCTGCGAGCTTGCAAGGTAGTAACGCGCCGTCTTGCCGCGGCTGTAGGGGCCGGTATCCATGTGCCGCTCACCCCATTCCAGCTCGAGGTCCGCGATGCCGGTCTCCTCAGCGACTTCGCGGATTGCGGCCTCCAGCGGCTCCTCCCCGTCTTCGCGAAGGCCTTTCGGGAAGTCCCAGTGATGCCAGGCCCGCAACATCAGTGTCAGGCACTCTTTCTGCTCGGTACGCACGATCACGAAACCACATGACAATGTCTCTTTCATGATCAGGCTGCCCGGAGCACGTCGACAGGCGGTGAATTGACGGCGCCCCGCGCCGCGACGAAGCCGCTGGCGCAGACCAGTACGACACCGGCGGCAATGCCGCTGACCCACAACCAGGGATTGAACGAATACGGCAATTCGAACAACTGCACGGCAACGATCGCCGCGAGGATCGACGCACCGGCCGATGCCAGCACGCCGGCCGCCAGTCCGAGCGCACCGAACTCGGTCATGACGCCGGCGAACACCGTGCGTCGTGGCGCACCGAGCGCGCGCAGCATCGCACTTTCGAAGCGGCGCTCGTCGATCGTTGCCTGTACGGCGGCGAACAAGACCGCGATGCCCGCCGCCAGGGTGAACACGAACACGGCCTGTACTGCCAGGCTTGCCTTGTCGATGATGCCGCGCACCTGCTGCAGGATGGCGTCGATATCGATGACCGAAATACTCGGGTGCTTGCGGACCAGCGAGACCAGCACGGACTTCTGCTCCTGCGGCAGCTTGAGTGCCGAAATATACGTGGTCGGCATATTGTCGAGTGCGCCCGGCGACAGCACCATGAAGAAATTCGGCTGGAACGAATCCCAGTTGACGCGACGGATGCTCGCGATCGTCAGTTCGATATCCTGGCCAGCGACCTTGAACACGAGCTTGTCGCCGATGCCGATGCCGGTTTCCAGCGCCGCTTCCTCCTCGACGGAAACCAACGGCGGCCCGTCGTAGTCCGGCGGCCACCACTCGCCATCGATCACTTCGTTGGTCGAGGAAAGGTTTGCTGCAAACGACAGGTTGGCCTCGCGGTTTGCCATCCATTCGCCGCCCGGATCCGGGTAGCTGCGCGTTTTGACGTCTTCGCCGTTGATCGTCGACATGCGTGCGCGCACCATCGGTACGAACTCGGGCCGCTCGATTCCGGCGGCCTCGAAGATGCCGCCGACCGAGTCGAGCTCATGCGGCTGAATATTGATCATGAAGTGATTCGGTGCGTCTTCGTCGAGGGTCTTGCTCCAGCCCTGCAGCAGGTCCGTGCGCACGATCGTCAGCAGTAACAGCATCGTCAGGCCGAGACCGAAGGCCACGACCTGGATCGCGCTGGCGCGGCCGCGGCGTGCCACGTTGGCCAGGCCGTAACGCCAGGCGACGCCGACACCGGAGCGAAACCGCCCCATGCTGGCGACCAGCAGGCGCCCGACCACGTATAGCGCTGCCGCGATGACAACGATGCCAGCCAGCAGGATTACAAGCATCCACGGGTCGCTGACCGCGCGGTACAGCAGGGCCGCCACGGCCAGCACCGACAGTCCCGCAACCAGCAGCCGTGACGGTGCCGGCGGCATCATGTCGTGGCGCAGGATCCGTAGCGGCGGCGTATTGCGCAGTTGCAGCAGCGACGGCAGGGCGAAACCGACCAGCAGTACCAGTGCGCTGCCGCTGGCGAGGACAACCGGCATCAGCCCGACCGGCGGCAGGTCGGCGGCAATAATATCGGCCAGCACCCAGGCCAGTGTTTCCTCTGCCGCATAACCCACGGCGCTGCCGATCAGCACGCCGAGGGCACCGAGCAGCACGAGCTGCACAATCGCCACAGTGATGACGAAACCCTGCGTGGCACCGAGACTTTTCATTAGTGCGACGGTGTCCATGCGCCGGTGCGCGAAACGCCGCGCCGACATGGCGACGGCCACCGCGCTGAGCAACACGCTGATGACGGCCGTCAGTGACAGGAAGCGCTGCGCCCGGTCCGCGGCGCGATAGGCGCGCTCGCTGCCGTCTTCACGATCAGACACGCGTATTGCGTCCGGCAGATCGTCCTCGACCGCCGCATAGAACTCGTCGACATCGTCGTCGCGACCGGCCACCAGCAGTGCGTACTGTACGCGGCTGCCGTCGCCGATCAGTTTCGTGGCCGGTATATCGGCGATGTTGACCAGCAACGACGGCGCCAGCGATGCGAAGCCGACCGACTGGTCCGGCCGATAGGTCAGCACCGCGGATACCCGCAGTTCGGACTCACCCAGCTGGACCGTATCGCCGACATCCGCGTTGACCCGGGCCAGGAAGGCGCCGTCGGCCCACACTTCGCCGCGGGGTGGCACATTGTCGACCGTGCGCTGTTCGCCGAACAGCGTGTCGGATACACGCACGGCACCACGCAACGGATATGCATCGCTGACGGCCTTGATTGTCGCCAGCGCACTCAGCTCACCGGCAAAAACGACGCTCGGGAACGTTTGCGTCCGGGCCGTCTGCAGGTTGTACTGTGCCGCGGCGTCCTGCCAGCTCTCCGGCACCGGCTCCTGCGAACGCAGTCGCAAATCGGCGGCGAGCACCTCGTTTGCCTGGCGGGCGACAGCCTTGCCGATGCGATCGGTCAGGAACCCGACGGCCGTCAGTACGCCGACCGCCAGCGCGACGGCGGCGAGCAGCACGATGACTTCGCCGGAGCGAATCTCGCGGCCGAAACTGCGCAGCGCAAAGGTGATCGCCTTCACGAACCCGCCTTGCTGTCGCTGACCAGGCGCCCGCCTTCGAGCGTCAGTACGCGGTCGCAGCGTTCCGCCAGCGACAGGTCGTGGGTGACCAGCACCAGCGTCGTCGAGGACTCCTGGTTCAGCTCGAACATCAGTTTCATGATGTTGCTGCCGGTACGGCTGTCCAGGTTGCCGGTCGGTTCATCGGCAAACAGCACCGCCGGTTCCAGCGCAAAGGCGCGCGCGATCGCGACACGCTGCTTTTCGCCGCCGGACAGTTGCGCCGGGTAGTGCTTGAAGCGCTCGCTGAGGCCAACCTGCTCGATAATGGCCAGCGACGCCGCCCGCGGATCGCCGGCGCCGGCCAGTTCGAGAGGCAACATAATGTTCTCCAGCGCGTTCAGCGACGGCACCAGGTGGAACGACTGGAAGACGAAACCGACGCTCTCGGCGCGTACCCGCGCGCGGCCGTCTTCGTCGAGCTTGCCAAGGTTGTGGCCGTTCAGCTCAACGTGGCCGCTTGTTGGCAGATCGAGGCCCGCCAGCAAGGCCAGTAACGTCGACTTGCCCGCGCCCGACGGCCCGACCACCGCAACGGACTCGCCACTCTGAATTGAGAAGGTGACGTCCGAAAGAATGGTCAGGGGACCCTCCGGACTGCTAACCTCTTTGCTGATTCCCAAGGCCGCCAGGACCGTAGCGCCATTGCGTAAGTCATTATTCATGCGTCAGATTCTTGCCTTTCTCGTGTTGTTTATCAGCACTTCATCCGGCGGCTCCGAAGCGCCGACAGTGCTGGTATTCGGTGACAGCCTGAGTGCCGGTTACGGTATAGATGTCGACCAGTCGTGGGCCAGTTTGTTGCAGACCCGGCTGCAGGAACAAGGGTACGAACATCGCGTGGTGAACGCCAGCATTAGCGGCGACACGACCGAAAGTGGCGCCGCACGCATTGGCCAGGCGATCGCCACCTTCGGACCGGAGCTGATCATCCTCGAACTCGGCGGCAACGATGGTTTGCGCGGCATTCCGCCGGCCAGGATGCGCGCCAACCTTACCCGAATAATCGAATCCAGCAGCGCTTCCGGCGCCGCGGTGGTGCTGCTCGGCATCAAGATCCCGCCGAATTACGGGCAGCGTTATATCGAGGAGTTTGAAGGCGTCTTTCGCGACGTTGCAACCGAACTCGAAGTGCCGTGGATCGAGTTCTTCATGGAGGGAGTGGCGCTGAATCCGGAGCTGATGCAGGATGATGGCATTCACCCGAACGCGGCGGCACAGCCGATCCTGCTGGACAATGCCTGGCCCGCAATCGAATCGGCGCTCTCTAGATAGGACGACGCATTGGAAAAAATCTGGCTCAAATCGTACCCCGAAGACATACCTGCCGAACTGCCGCCGTCGGAACATCGCTCGATCCGCGACATGTTCGAAAAGACGTTCCGCGAACACCCGGACCGCCCGGCGTTCGACAACATGGGCACGACGATGAGTTATCGCGAACTCGACGAGCGCTCCAGGGAATTCGCCAGCTATCTGCAACAGACACTGGGCCTGACCCGCGGCGAGCGCGTGGCGATCATGTTGCCGAACATCCTGCAGTACCCGGTTGCGCTGTGCGGGATTTTCCGGGCCGGCCTGGTCGTCGTGAATGTCAATCCGCTGTACACGAAGCGCGAGCTGCGCCACCAGCTCAAGGATTCCGGCGCCAAGTGCATCGTCATCCTGGAAAACTTTGCCCATACGCTGGCGAAGATTATCGATGAAACCGCGGTACAACAGGTCATCGTCACCGGCGTCGGGGATTTGCTCAACTTCCCGCGCAACCACCTGACAAATTTTGTGCTGCGCTACATCAAGCGAGCAGTACCGGCTTATGACCTGCCCGGCAGCGTCCGCTTCAAGGAAGCGCTGCAGGCCGGCGCCACACTCGAGCTGAAGCCGGTCGAGCTGGGATTCGCTGACATCGCCTTCCTGCAATACACCGGCGGCACGACCGGCGTCTCGAAGGGCGCGATGCTCAGTCATCGCAACATGGTGTCCAACGTCGAACAGACGATTGCATGGCAGGGCGACGCTTATGACGGCCTCGACTATGTCATCGCGATCACGGCGTTGCCGCTGTATCACATCTTTTCGCTGCAAGGGAACTGCCTGACCGGCATGGCGCAGGGCGGCCTGAATGTGTTGATCACCAACCCGCGCGACTTCGAGGCTTTCGCGAAGGAGATGGCACGGTACCGGTTCAACATGTTCACGGCAGTCAACACGTTGTTCGCTGCACTGCTCAACACACCGTCGTTTGACAAGATCAATTTCGACGCGCTGCGCGTATGCATCGGTGGCGGCATGGCCGTGCAACCGGCCGTGGCCAGGGAGTGGCGCGAGCGCACCGGCGTGCCGATCCTGCAGGGCTACGGCCTGACCGAAAGCTCACCGGTAGCCATCGTCAACCGCATCGCCAACGAGTTCAACGGCTCGATCGGCCTGCCGATCACGTCGACGGAGGTTTCCATTCGTGACGATGCCGGCAAGGAGCTCGACATCGATGAAGTCGGCGAGATCTGCCTCAAGGGACCGCAGGTCATGGAAGGCTACTGGCAACGTCCGGAGGAAACGGCTGAAGTCATGCTGCCCGGTGGCTGGCTGCGGACCGGCGATGTCGGCCGCATGGACAAGGATGGTTTCGTCTATATCGAAGACCGCAAGAAAGACATGATTCTCGTCTCCGGCTTCAACGTCTACCCGAACGAAGTAGAAAATGTTGTTGTCGAAATGGACGGTATCCTCGAGGCCGCGGCGATTGGCGTCGAGGACGAACGCTCCGGCGAGGTTGTCAAGATTTTCGCCGTGCGCAAACACGACGGCATCAGCGAGCAGGATGTCATCGATTATTGCCGCGAGAACCTGACCAACTACAAGCGCCCGCGTATCGTCGAGTTCCGCGACGAGTTGCCGAAGACCAACGTCGGCAAGATTCTGCGTCGTGCACTGCGCGACGAGTAGGAGACCAACATGCACATTCGCCTGCCATACCTGGCCCTGATGCTGGTATTTGCCTTCGTGGCCGGCAAAGCCGCAACGCCCGGCGCACTCGATCCGGTCAAGGTAGCACCGCATATTTACGAGCTGGCTTTCGAAAACGAGAAGGTGCGTGTGTTAAAGCAGACGATCCGGCCTGGTGAGTGGCCGCCGGTGCACACGCACCCGGACAGTGTCGTGGTCTATCTCAACCCGTGCGCATGGATGGAGGATGTCCCCGGCGGCGAACGACGCATGGAGTCCTACAAGTTCGGCACGCCGGTCTGGGCACCTGCCGGGTCGCACGGTGGTATCACATCGACGGTTGTCCAGGAGTGCCGGGTCGTCGTCGTTGAATTGAAGTAGGCCGCCGACTGCGCGGGGCAACCACCACTCTCCAGCAAACCTTATTGGTGATAGGCCGGACTGAGTTCGTGCACGGCGTCGACCAGTACGCCGAGATGCTCGGGGTCGATATCCGGTGTAATACCGTGGCCGAGATTGAAGACATGCCCGGGCCCGTTGCCGTAACTTGCGAGGACCTCGGCAACGCCCTGGCGAATGGTTTCCGGTGATTCGCGCAGCGTCGCGGGGTTGAGGTTGCCCTGCAGCGCGACCTTGTCGTCGACGTACTGCCGCGCTGTAGCGAGATCGGTAGTCCAGTCGACGCCGAGCGCGTCGCAGCCGGTGCCGACCATGTCGGCAAGCAGCGGTCCGGCGCCTTTCGTGAACAGGATCACCGGCACCTGGCGGCCATCACTTTCGCGCGTCAGACCGTCGACGATTTTCTGCATGCTGGCGAGTGAAAAGCGGCGGTAGTCATCGGCTTCCAGGGCGCCGCCCCAGGTATCGAAAATCATGACGGCCTGCGCACCTGCAGCAACCTGTGCGTTCAGGTAGTCCGTGGTCGTCTGTGCCACGGTATCGAGCAGCAAGGTCATGGCCTGCGGATTCTCGGCGGCAAGCCCCTTGATGGTCGCAAAATCGCGGCTGGACTGTCCCTCGACCATGTACGTGGCGACGGTCCACGGACTGCCGGCAAATCCGATCAACGGCACGCTGCCGTTCAGCTCGCGGCGAATCGTGCGCACTGCTTCGAAGACGTAGCCGAGCTGCTGCTCGACATCGGGCCGTCGCAGGTCGCGAATGGCGCTCGCCGATTGCACCGGCTGTTTGAACCTGGGCCCCTCGCCGCTGACGAAATACAGGCCCAGGCCCATCGCGTCGGGAATCGTCAGAATGTCCGAGAACAGGATGGCAGCGTCCAGCTTGTAGCGCCGGAGTGGCTGCAGCGTCACCTCGCAGGCGAGTTCGGGGTTGCCGCACAGGCTCATGAAGTCGCCGGCCTGTTCGCGCACGGCACGATACTCCGGCAGGTAGCGGCCAGCCTGGCGCATGATCCAGACCGGCGTGCGCTCCGTCGGCTGGCGCAACAGCGCCCGCAGCAACAGGTCATTCTGCAACGCCGCCACGCTAGGTGCCCACCGCAGTTCTGATTGACGCCTGGATCGCCTCGGCGGCCGCGCGCGGATCTTCTGCATCGCGAATCGGCCGGCCAACGACGATATGATCCGCGCCATTGGCAAAGGCGGTCTCGACCGTCACGACGCGCTTCTGGTCGCCGGCGGGCTTGTTGTCCACGGGCCGGATGCCGGGCGTAACGACCACCAGTTTCGGATCGACGTGTTCGCGCAGGCGAGGCACTTCAAGACCCGAGGAAATGACACCGTCACAGCCGGCCTCCAGCGCACGCCGCGCTCGTGACAACACGAGCTCCTCGACATTGCAGTCGAAGCCGAGGTCATCGAGATCGCCGCGATCGAGGCTGGTCAGCACCGTGACGCCAAGCACTTTCAACGTCTCGCCCTTGTTCTCGGCTGCCGCCTGCATGATCGACTGGTTGCCATGCACGGTGACAAAGCTCGCGCCGCGGTCTTTCAGGCGGCGTACGGCCGAACCGACAGTGGCGGGAATGTCGAAGAATTTCAGGTCGCAGAAAACCTTCTTGTCCCGCGCCAGCAGCCAGTCAAGCAGCTCGAAATAACCGCCGCTCATCATCAGCTCCAGCCCGATCTTGTAGAACGTCACCGCGTCGTCCAGTTCAGTCGCCAGTTCCCGGGCGCGGTCGCAGTCCGGCACGTCCATCGCGAAAATCAGCCGGTCCCTCGTTTCGATGTTCTTGTCTGTCAAAATCCTGCCCTGGTTCCGTGGCCCGGCCCGCTGCCGGCGACGCGCATTCTATCAGCCCAGAATACGCTTGTGTTCCGCGATCGCGTAGCGGTCCGTCATTCCGGCGATGTAGTCGGCAACAACGCGTGCCTTGCCGGCTTCATCCTCTGCCTCCGCCAGGCTGCAGAATTCCTGCGGCAGGCTCGCCGTATCGTTCATGAATACCGCGAACAGTTCGCGGACAATTGCCTTGGCGCGGCGCGTCATCTCGAGCTTTTTCTCGTGTGAGTACAGGTGCTTGTTGAGGAAACGTTTCAATGCAACGTGCTGCGCATAGACGTCTTCGGACATCAGGACCAGTGGCCCGTCGTGGCTGCGCACGTCTTCTATGCTCGCCGGGTTCGCCGCCTCGATGTTGCGGCGCGTATTTTCGATCAGGTCAGTGACGACCTTGTCGATCATGCGCCGGATGACCTCGTAGATCAGCCGGCGATCATCAAGGTCCGGGTAGCGTTCGCGCACGACGTCCAGCTGCGGTCCGAACAGTGCCTGTTCGCGCAGCTGCTCGAGGCTCAGCAAGCCGGCTCGCAAGCCATCGTCAACGTCGTGGTTGTTGTAGGCAATGGCATCGGCAATGTTGGCCAGTTGCGCTTCGAGCCCCGGCTGCCTGCGCAGCAGAAAACGCTCACCGACGTCACCCAGCGCGCGCGCATTGCGCGCCGAACAATGCTTCAGAATGCCCTCGCGGGTTTCGAACATCAGGTTGAGCCCGGGAAAGTCCGCGTACTTGGTTTCCAGTTCGTCCACGACCCGCAGCGATTGCAGGTTGTGCTCGAAGCCGCCGAAGCCGCGCATGCAGGCATTCAGCTCGTCCTGGCCAGCATGGCCGAATGGCGTATGTCCGAGATCGTGCGCCAGGCAGATGGCTTCGGTCAGCGGTTCGTTCAGGTGCAATGCCACGGCCACGGTGCGGCCTATCTGGGCGACCTCGAGTGAATGTGTCAGCCGCGTGCGGTAAAGGTCACCTTCGTGATTGACGAACACCTGGGTCTTGTAAACGAGCCGCCGAAAGGCCGTCGAATGAATGATGCGGTCGCGATCGCGCTGGTATTCGCCGCGATAGCGTGACGGTGGCTCGGTAATGCGCCGCCCGCGGCTGGCGGTTTCGTCGGCGGCATACTGTGCCCGCTCCGACACGGTCACTCAGCAGCCTCAAGTACCCGGCGCAAACTGCCCTCGTCATAGTCGGTCGTGACACAGGCGTCGCCAAGTCGATCGAGCAGGACCAGCCGCAATTGTTTCTGCACCACTTTCTTGTCCATGCTCATCGCATCGAACATGCGTTGTGCGCCGACGGCCGGCGGCGAAACGGGGAGCCCGGCACGCCGCAGCAAATCGCGCAGTCGCTCACGCGACGCCGGCTCGATGTCGCTGAGTTCCGCCGCCATGACCATGCCGATGGCAACCGCTTCACCGTGCAACAACTCGCCGTAACCCAGGCTGTTCTCGATCGCGTGCCCGAACGTGTGGCCGAAGTTCAAAATCGCGCGGCGGCCGGCCTCGCGCTCGTCGTCGGCGACAACCTCGGCCTTGATTTCGCAGGAGCGCTCAATGGCATGCGCCAGCGCATCCGGCTGGCCGGCCAGCAATGCCTCGATGTTGTCTTCCAGCCAGGCAAAGAAATCGATATCCGCAATTGCACCGTGCTTGATGACCTCGGCCAGGCCGGCCTTGAGTTCGCGCTCGGGCAGCGTCTGCAGCGTATCGGTGTCGATCAGCACGATGCCGGGCTGGTAGAACGCGCCGATCAGGTTCTTGCCCTGCGCATGATTGATGCCGGTCTTGCCGCCCACCGACGAGTCCACCTGCGCCAGCAGGGTCGTCGGCACCTGGATGAAACCGACACCGCGCATGTAGCTCGCCGCCGCGAACCCGGCAATATCGCCAACCACACCACCGCCCAGCGCAATCACCGTCGTATCACGATTCGCGCCCGACTCCGCCAGCTGGTCCAGCACCTGGTGCAGCGAGTCCGTCGTCTTGAATCGCTCCCCGTCCGGCAACTCCAGCGCCGCAACCTTCTTGCCGCCGAGGTTGCTCCGGAGCTTCTCCAGGTACAGCGGCGCAACCGTTACATTGCTGACGACGAGGCAATCTTCACCCCTGACATACTCCGCCAGGTCGAAATTACCACCCAGCAAGCCGTCGCCGATAACAATCGGGTAACTGCGAAAACCAAGCTCTACGGTAATCCTGCGGGGTTCTATCATGCGCGTAAGGTTACCCCATCAAAAACTTCAGCGGCGGAGTTTTCTCTCCAGCGCTACACCCCTCGTTCCTCTCCACTACGCCCCGCCAAGGGGGTATTCGTCGTTTATGCCCAGCGGCCGATCACCTTTGCAAGCCCCGCCGACGGGGTGTTCTTCGACCGAAGTAAAGCGCAGCGAAGCGAGCCATGAGGGAGAGGAATGCCCCGTCGGCGGGGCGTAGTCAGGAAGAACGACGAATACCCCGTTGGCGGGGCGTAGTCGAGAAGAACGAGCTAGAGCTTCTCGATGATCTCTTCGGCGACCGCCTTGACCTTGCGTCCATCTGTCTGGACGGTCAGGTCGGCGATTTCGC
>JAUIDP010000121.1 GCA_030429005.1 Gammaproteobacteria bacterium
CGGGCAGCCGGCATCGATGTCGAGACGCGGGACATTTCCCTGGCCGGCCGCATCCTGGCCAACTTCCCGGAGAACCTGACCGAAACGCAGCGGCAAAGCGATGCACTCGCAGAACTTGGTGAACTGGCCAAGACGCCGGAAGCCAACATCATCAAACTGCCGAATATCAGCGCCTCGATTCCGCAACTCACGGCGGCTATTGCCGAACTGCAGGCACACGGCTTCGATGTGCCCGACTACCCGGAAGAACCCGGCAATGATGCCGATCGCGAAATCCAGAAGCGCTACGCCGCGGTGCTTGGCAGCGCCGTCAACCCGGTGCTCCGCGAAGGCAACTCCGACCGCCGCGTAGCAGCCGCCGTCAAGAACTACGCCAAGGCCAATCCGCATTCGATGGGCGAATGGAGCGAGAACTCGAAGTCGCATGTCGCGCATATGCAGGACGGCGATTTCTACTCCAGTGAACAGTCGGTGATTGTCGACCAGGGTGGAAGCCTGCGCATCGAGCACGTTGCCGAAGACGGCGCAGTTACCGTGCTTCGCGATGCCGTCGCCGTACTCGACAAGGAAGTCATCGATGGCGCTGTCATGAACTGCGCAGCGCTGTGCCGTTTTTTCGCCCGCGAGATTGATGCGGCCAAGGCCGAGGGCGTTTTGTTGTCGCTGCACCTGAAAGCAACGATGATGAAAGTCTCGGACCCGATCATGTTTGGCCACGCCGTCAAGGTCTATTACCGTGATGTCTTCAAAAAGCATGCTGCGCTGTTCGAATCGATCGGCGTCGATGCCAACAACGGCATCGGCGACGTCTACGCGAAAATCGCCGACCTGCCCGAAGCACAACGCGCCGAAGTCGAAACCGATCTCGCGGCCGTCTACACAAACCGTCCCGAACTCGCGATGGTGAATTCAGACAAGGGCATCACCAACCTGCATGTGCCCAGCGATGTCATCATCGATGCGTCCATGCCGGCGGCGATCCGCTCGTCCGGCCAGATGTGGGGGCCTGACGGCAAGCTCGCCGATACGAAAGCGATGATTCCGGACCGGTCCTACGCGGGCATCTACAAGGAAATCATCGAGTACTGCAAAGCCAATGGCGAGTTCGACGTCACGACGATGGGCAACGTCTGCAACGTGGGGCTGATGGCGCAGAAGGCCGAAGAGTACGGCTCGCACGACAAGACGTTTGAAATCGACACTGCAGGTCTCGTGCGCGTTGTCGACGCGGACGGCAACACGCTGATCGAACACGCCGTCGCGCCTGGCGATATCTGGCGTATGTGCCAGACCAGGGACCTGCCGATCCGGGACTGGGTCCGGCTGGCGGTCAGCCGCGCCAGGCAGACCGGTACCGCGGCCATTTTCTGGCTGGACGAGAACCGGGCGCACGACCGCAACCTGATTTCGCTGGTCAAGCGCTACCTGCAGGACCACGACACTGACGGCCTGGACATCCGCATTTTGTCGCCCGTCGAGGCAATGCGTGCGACGTTGCGCAGGGTGACGGCCGGCGAAGACACGATCTCGGTTACCGGCAACGTGCTGCGGGACTACCTGACAGACCTGTTTCCCATCCTCGAGCTCGGTACCAGCGCCAAGATGCTGTCTATCGTGCCGTTGCTGGCAGGCGGCGGCCTGTATGAGACCGGCGCCGGTGGCTCGGCACCGAAACACGTGCAGCAATTCCTGGCTGAGGGCCACTTGCGCTGGGACAGCCTCGGCGAGTTCCTCGCATTGTCAGTATCGATCGAGGACCTGGCCGACAAGACGGACAATGGACAGGCCTCCGTGCTGGCCGCCGCGCTCGATGACGCCAACGGCCGTTACCTGGCCGAGAACCGCTCACCGTCGCGCAAGGTCAATGAACTGGATAATCGTGGCAGCCATTACTACCTGGCCCGCTACTGGGCCGAAGCGATCGCGGCGCAGTCGGCTGATGCCGGGCTGGCAGATCGCTTTGCGGCAACCGCTGCCGCACTGGCCGACAACGAAGACGCTATCCTCGCCGAGCTGAATGATGCACAGGGCCAGGCCGTGGACATCGGCGGCTACTACCAGCCTGACGACGAACTCGCGACCCGTGCCATGCGTCCGAGCGCGACGCTGAATCGCATCATCGACGCGATCTAGCCGCGCCTGGCAGCAGCTCAGATACAGCGTTTAAGGATCAATCGCTCGACGCGCCCGGGGTCTGCGGCGATTGCATAGAATTCGTCGACGAAGCGAACCAGGTCCTGCCGGGCGCCCTCCTCGAGCCCCGGCTGCGCGTTAAGCATCGCTTCGATGTCTTCCCGCCGGTCCCGCAACCGTTGCAGCGACTCGCCAACGTGGCGGTTATTGACGCAGCGGCCGCGATACAGCCGCTGCCTGACGGTGCGCATGCGAAAATTCGGATTGGGCACCGCATACGGCGCATCGACGAAACCCGACTGGTCGAAGTCATACGGAATCGGCGTGATCTTTGCCGCGTTTTTGCGGAACAGGATGTAGTTGTGGCAACAGTCGTCTCCGGGCGCCGCTGCAATCGGCGAAAAATCGGTGTTGCCGATGAGATACTGGAAGACTGATGTCAGGTTCAATTGTGCGCCGTCGAGTTCCTCGACGCGGGTGCCGGTGGTCACCACGGCTTCCATCCCGATGCGTTTGCCCGCCCGCTTCTTGTGTTCGATCAGGAAGGCATAGCGCGGCGGACTTGCAAAATCCTGCCCGGGATCCGCGTAAACGATCTGCAACAGTCGCACGCGCAGGCTCAGGTCCGTGAGCAGGTTCAACACCTTGTAGGCCAGGTATTCCTGCAACACGATTTGCTGGTACTCCGCGCGCCGGTTGCAGATCGCGTTGGCGATGCGTCGTCCTTCGCCGACATGCTCGCCTTCCTTTTCCTTGCGCATCGCCTTCATCAGATAGGT
>JAUIDP010000066.1 GCA_030429005.1 Gammaproteobacteria bacterium
GGCCTGCAACTGATCGTATCTCGACGCTCGCTCTTCGCAAAAGCTTCGGCTATGACCGCCTTGTAGCAGAAGCACGCTGGTATCACTCCTACACGGACTCGGACGACCTGGTGTCTTTTTCGTTGAGCTACTCAACCGGTGGCAACACGCAAGTTCGCCTGCAGGCAGATAGCTTTTCCGGGTCGGCTGACGGGCTCTTTGGTCAGTTTGCCGAGAGAGATCGGGTCGTCATCAGTGTCGAGCATGTCTTCTAAACCCCGCAGCGGAATTTCGCTGGAAGCAAGCCAACGACCCGCGATCGACGTCGGAGACGGGATGGCAATTTTCTGCCAACTTACAAGCAATACAGGTTGTGGCGAGAATCATCACTTGTTCGATTCGATCATTGCCGCGATACGTTTACGCGCCGACGACCATGACCGCTCAACTGTTCGGACGGACAAGTTGAGCGCTTCTGCCGTTTCCTCAGTCGTCAAACCCGCAAAGTAGCGACACTCAAATACCTGCGCCGAACGTGCATCTTCTGTAGCAAGCATCTGCAGCATTTCGTCGACGTCGAGCAGGAACTGGGCTTTTTCGTGTGAGTCATCACCCAGAATAGTTTCCGCCACCGTAACATCGCGGCCCGAGCGCTGGTTCGCCGTCAGGTAACGAATTTCGTCAACGATGATGCGTCGCATGATCGTTGCCGCCAGGGCAAAAAACTCCCGACGATCCGCAGGCTTAATTTCATTGCCAGCGAGAAGCCTTAGAAAGGTTTCATGAACCAGTGTCGTTGCGGAACTGGCACCCCGCGACTTTCGACGGGCCATCGCCTTGAGTTCCGGGTACAGCAGGTCGGCCAGGCGGTCCAATGCGGCACGTTCGCCATCCCGGTAAGCCCTTAGCAGAACAGTTACTGATTCGGTCATCAGCGGCGATCCTGCTTCTGGCCTGTGTTGCTGATCATACGCGCTGGTATCTCATCTTCGTCCACGTCCTCATTGTACAAATTAAAACCCGGGAATGACTCGCGACAGGCATTTTTGTCCCCGTCTACCTGTAACCTTCTAACCAAACGGCCGCTATAAGCATCTAAAGGAAAAACAACGCGATGCTCGTATGGTTTTCAACACGCCGATATTTTTTGTTTTTTTCGTCGTCTTCCTGCTGATCTACGGCCTGCTGCTGGTGCAGAAGCGCCCGCGGCTGTACTTCATCCTCGTTGCCAGCCTGGTCTTCTACGGCGCGTGGAACTATCGCTTCATCCCGTTGCTGGTCGGCAGCTCGGTTATCGACTACTACCTGGCGCTGGCGATTGCCGGGGCAGCCACCGTCCAACGCAAGAAAATTTACCTGGCGCTGTCGGTCGCCATGAACCTCGGCGTCCTCGGCCTGTTCAAGTACGCCGACTTCGCTCTGGAGTCGGCAGCCAGTTTCCTGGCCTTGTTCGGCATCGAAGCCACACTGCCAACACTGTCATGGGTGCTGCCGGTCGGCATTTCCTTCTACACCTTCCAGAGCATGAGCTACACGATAGATGTCTACCGCGGCGACATGCAGCCGCGTCGGGGGCTCGTGCATTTCACATCGGCGCTCGCATTCTTCCCGCAACTCGTCGCCGGCCCGATCCTGCGCGCGCGCCAGATCCTGCCGCAATTTCACGAGCTGCCGGTGCCAACCTGGGAAGGCGCCAGGCACGGATTCTTGTTGTTCACGTCGGGCATCGTCAAGAAAACGTTCGCCGACCTGCTGGCAGCGCCCGCTGCGGTCCTGTTTGACGCGGGCGGACCCGTCAGCCTGATCGAGGCCTGGACCGGCGTGCTCGCCTTCGCCGGACAAATCTACGGCGACTTCGCGGGCTACACCGACATGGCCATCGGCGCCGCGCTGATCATCGGCTTCAGGATCCCGCGCAACTTCAACCTGCCATACTTTGCCGTGTCACCGGTCGATTTCTGGCGGCGCTGGCACATCTCCCTGTCAACCTGGCTGCGCGACTACCTGTACATCTCGCTGGGTGGTCGCAACCAGCGCCTGCGCAACGTCATGATCACGATGCTGCTCGGCGGCTTATGGCACGGCGCCGCCTGGACTTTCGTGGCCTGGGGCTTTTTTCACGGCATCGTCATCACGGCAACGCACTGGCTCGGCAGCCTCAGGTTGTTTGCCGGTTTTGCTGGCTCAGGTTCACGCGTGATCACGACACTGAAGTGGGCGATGACGTTCTACCTGGTCCTGGTCGGCTGGGTGCTGTTTCGCGCCCACTCGATTGAGTCCGCCGCCGGCATTGTCGCCAACCTGCACACGTTCAGCGGCCTGCCGGAAGCGAGTGTCGTGGACCTGCGCGTGGCGGCCGTCACCGTCGTTGCACTTATATATATGCATTTCCAAGACTGGTTCGTAATTGCCCGGGGCGAGCGGTTCGAACAAAAGCCGTGGCTCTTCTGGCCAATGCTGGTCCTGTTGCAGGCCATCTGTCTTCTCGTCGGAGCACCCAGCAGTGAATTCATCTACTTCCAGTTCTGACATGGCCTCGAACCAGCGCCGTATTTTCCTGCGAATCATCCTCGCCATTCTTGTCGGCATGGGTGTTGCGATGGGGCTGGTTCGCGGTTTCACCGAAGCGATGGGCGCCAACTCGCAGGAGATCCTCGGGCGCGTCCTCGAGGGCCAGCACGGGCTGAAGCGCCTGCTGGCAGAGGACGATGGCGACCTCGTCATGGTGTATGGCTCGTCGATGGCGGACGCCGGATTCGGGCCGCGCGAATTCGACCAACACATCCGCGACCTTGGCGGCGACGTATCGACGTGGAATTTTGGTTTTGGCGGACTGAACCCGATGTTCCAGGAGTTTCTTGCCCGCCGGATCGTCGATGACCTCAACGCCAACGACCGGCGCCTCAAGTTGCTGCTGATCGAGTTCAACCCGTTCCAGGCCACCAAGACCCGTCGCAACCGGGCAAAGGCAATTGAAGAGCCCTACATGAGCCTGCTGCTCAGCGGCGACGAGATTGCCGATCGGATTCTCGAAGATCCCGCATCCGGCCTGCGCATCGCCGAGATTCGCTACTTGCGTGACGGCGCATCGGCGGAAGCGATTACGACGTACTTGCTTGCAGAGCCCTTCCAGGAGGGCGCTGCTGACCCCGGCATCGAGGAGGACGAGGCAGTCGAGGCCAGGCTGGACGAAGTGATCGATGCCTATTTTCCAAAGTACGAAGCCGAATTCCCGGAATTTGCCGATTGTGACTGGTGCTACGACTGGAAAGGTGGCGGTCCGCTGCGTTCGGAGCGATCGGACGAACTGATCGCATTGATGGAGGAGTATTACGCGCTGGTGCAGGCCGACTACAAGATGCAACTCGATCGCCTCAACCGGATCAATACATCCGGCATCATCGAACTCGACTTCGACGAAGACCTGGTTGTCGCATTCATCGAAATGGTGAACGCCCTCAAACAGATTGCCGACAACACTGAGATCATCCTGTTGCCGAAGAACGATGACTGGATCGTCAACCCGCCCGAAGCGCTGGCAAGATTGCAACGCGTCCTCGAACGCATTGAGTCAGAAACCGGCGTACGCGTGCGCAACTTTCAGAAGATTGATGCAGTGACCAACGACATGTTCGGTGACACGACCCACCTGAACGGGCTGGACGGACTCGAAGCGTTTACGAAGTTTCTCGCCGACGAGTACGCTCACCTGCTGATCGATGCGCCTGGCGATCAATCGGTTTTGCCGAACTAGAGGGCCGCGCACTCCGTGTTTTCGAGCACGACGCGCGCATCGTTGCGTTCATCAACGAGGACGCAATCCGAACCGTTTGTGAGCAGCCGGAACTGGATCGGCATCTCCATCGTCCTGCCCTGCGCCGGTGTGCCGTCAATTGTCGGCCGAACCCGGCGTTCGATGACCAGGATGCTGGAAGCCGTGAGTGCATCGGCCGTCAGCGGTACGTGGGTCTGCAATGCAGCGTCCACCGCCGCCTGCAGGGCAGCGCGGCTTGCGTCGTCCGGGTTCACGATGACCGCGTCCGTATCCGCATCCGGCGCGACATTCTTGCAGCCAGCAGCGAATATCAATGCCGCCAGCATTGCAGGCAGGCGCATCATCGCGGTGTCAGGATCCGGTTGGTTTGCCACGGCGACTTGAGCAGCACCGGCTCTGGCGAGTCAGCCGGCAGCGAGACCTTGCCCAGCGTGCCGGGCGCAACGCCGGATGCTGTCGGACAAGCCGCCCCGTCGCGATAGGCAAGAGCAACGGCAAGCCGGCCTTCGGTCGGGTCGCCCAGTTGCTTGCTGAAGTCATCGGCAACCGAACAGCCCGGAACATCCTCACCCGGACCCGACGCATTCGCCGGCGAGAAGCCGTCGGCATAGTCGCCAAAACCGGCATCGTTCTCGCCACGGAACTGGATCGTGAAGTAGGTCGTGCCGCAGTTGTCCGTCGGGTAGAAGCCATAGGGCTTGCCGCAGGTCGTCGAGCCGATCTGGATCACGTCCACACCGATGCCGCGCAGGCCATTGATGATCGACTCACTGGCTGAGCAGGTTCCGCCACCAGTCAGCACGTAGACCCTGGACAGGTTCAGTGTCGGCAGTGGCTGGCCCGGCGTACCGTTGAACGGCGGCCCCAGCGTCATCGAGTAAAACGGTGTCGGCGACAACGGTTGTCCGGTCACCGGGTCTGTCACCGGATGCTTATCGTTGAATGACAGGTTCTCGAAAACCCGGCCACCGGTCTGGGCCGCCCCGGCGATCATGTAGGCGAGCTCGCTTGCGATGGCCAGGTAGCCGCCGCCGTTGTAGCGCAGGTCCAGCACCAGGTCGTCGATGCCGGCACCGTTGTCATGTGCGTTGAGCTGGTTGACCGCATCGATCAGTTCCTGCTCTGCCGTGGCCAGGTGATCGTTGAACGTCATGTAGCCGACTTCGCCTGTGGGTGTGGAGATCACCTTGGTATTCTGCACGGTGACAGTGGCGACGCTGGCCGATGTCAGGATGACATCGCGAGTGGTCGCCGAACCGGGATCGCGCACGGTAAAGGTGTGTTGTTCGCCAATCGTGCTGGGCGCAAGACCGTTGTTCAAAGTATCCACGTCATTGCCGAACGCGACATCCTCGCCATCGATCGCGATGATCTCGGTGCCGCGAACCAGCGGCATCGGCAGGTTGGTCGCCGGCGAATTGGGCTCCGTGTAGGCAATGCGCAGTTCGCGTGGCGGGAAAGTGGCAATGAACGCCCAGGTAATGCCGTAGCCATAAGTGGTGCCGGTCTGTGACAGCTGGTACCACTCGTCAGAATCGTAGGTGAAATGAAACTGGTCTTTCGGCGTGCCCGACGGCGTTACGGCATTGGTCTTGAGCAGGTCGAAATAGGCCAGCGGATCGTTGTACAGCCCGGGGTCGCGATCAACGACCTCGTTGTACCAGAGGTAGGTGTCGTTGGTGTACGAACGCAGGAAGTTGTTTTCGTCCAGGGTCGAACCCTGCACGTCCGGGTAGGGACCGCCTGTCGCCGGGTTGGTGCCGCCGCGCGGCGCCTGGCAGCTCGCATAAAACGTGTTGAAATCCAGGAAAACGCCCTGTTGCCAGTCGTTATTGCCACCGTTATTGCCGCCACCCTGGCCGAGGCCACCACCATTGCCGCCGCCACTGCCACCGCAGGCCGCCAGCGACAGCACCGCGACAGCGGGCAGGGTACGGCTGAGGAGTTTCAACATAAGGTCTGTCCCGCACATATAGAGGTTGGACATTCTAGCTTGCCGCAGGTTCTCTAAACACGGTACTGGGACACAAACTGGCGACTCAGCGATTCCTGATCTCGTAGACCACGTGCGGATCAGCACCGGCGCCGCCCCGGTCGTGGATGCCATCGCGAAGCTTGCCGCCAATCTTCTCGGTTGCCCGGCGTGACCGCAGGTTATTTGCGCCAATCCAGAAGATGACACAATCCACGAAGCTGAAGGCATGCGCGAGCATCAGCTGTTTGATCTCGGCATTGTAGGCGCCGCCCCAGTAGTCGCGCGCCAGGAAAGTCCAGCCGATCTCGATTTCACGGGTGTCTTCGTCATATCCCCAGTAGCGGCTAGAGCCGATAATCCTGCCACTGGTCTTGTCGACAAGAGCGAACGCCGAGCCACTCGCCATCGCACCGTCAAAATACCTTTTGAACACGTTTTCCGTGTACCGGTCCGACTCCGGGTGTTGCTCCCAAATCTTCGGGTCGGAGGCGGCCGCGAACAGGCCGTCCCAGTCGGAAGCCTGCACCGGCCGCACGATAACGCGCTCGCCGATCAGTGTGGGCTGCAGGTCGGGTGTATTCATGAATTCCCGGCACTCCGGATCAATCTTGCATCTGTGCGGTCCAGACCAGATCATACCCCCGACCACGGACCGGAGATGAACTACTCTTGTTGAAGAAAATCGTAGACCAGATTACCGCGGTAATCAGCACGTCTCCCGGACAGGGAGACACAGGCCAGGATCGCGAATCCGCCATACGCCTTGCCACCGCCGTGCTGATGATCGACGTCGCGCGGGCCGACCACGTGTTCGAAGAGTCCGAGTTCGACCGGGTTCTGCAGCTCGTCGAGTCACATTTCAAGCTGCCACCGGAAGATGCCGCCGAGCTCGTCAATTCGGCCAGCGACGAGGCGGAGAACCTGATCTCAGCCTATGACTTCACGAGCATCCTGCACCAGCACCTGGACGACGCGGAAAAAGCCCGCATCGTCGGCATGCTCTGGCAGATCGCCTACGCTGACGGCGAACTCGACAAGTACGAGGACTCGCTGGTGCTGAAGATCAGTGACCTGCTGCATGTCAGCCGGCCGCGGGTCATGCGCCTGAAGCACGACGCAAAAGCCGCAAGTTCTCACTAGCCGGTGCTTGTTATATAATCGCCGGCCAGCGTCGGGGCGGGGTTCCCGGGCTTTCACTGCAGATTCTCCGGAGCAAGAACTTGAGTCGTGATCAGAAATTCTTCGATGTGTATTCCATCGTTATCGGTGCGTTGGCGGCGTTCGCCCTTGCCATACTGGTGCTGGCGCTGAAAATGGCTGATCTGACACAGGGCGTGTACACGCGCGACGCGGCCGAGTACCAGGCTGCCGTTAATGAGCGCATTGCGCCGGTCGGCCAGGTCTACCTGTCGGGCGAACACCACGAAGCAGAAGCGCCGAAGGCCGAAACGGCCGCCACACCGGACCCGGTCGCCACATTACTGTCCGGTCCACAGGTCTACAACGAAGCCTGCATCGCCTGCCACGGAGCCGGCATTGGCGGCGCACCGGTACTCGGCGACGCTGCTGCCTGGGAGCCGCGCATTGCCAAGGGCGAAGAGACGCTCGGCCTGCACGCCATCGAGGGCTTTACCGGCGTCGGTTACATGCCACCGAAGGGCGGCCGTATGGATCTCTCCGACGAAGAAATCCTCGACGCGGTTTCCTACATGATCGAAGAGTCTTCCTGAGCCGATCCCGACGCGTCACCGGCTTTCCAGTAATCTCAGGTTCAGCGCCTCTGCAACATGCGGGGGCGTTATCGTTTTCGCACCGGCCAGGTCGGCGATCGTCCGCGCGACCCGCAAGATGCGCTGGTAGCTGCGCGCCGACAGGCTGAACCGGTCAACCGCCTGTTCCAGCAGGGCCAGGCAATGCTCATCGATGCCGCAGTGCCTGGCGATGCCTTCAGCGCTCAGCCGAGCATTGCACGTTGCTGCCCGGCGCAGTTGTACGTCCCGGGCTTCGCGGACCCGCCCGGCAACCGTTGCACTGTCTTCCCCGTCCGGTTCCGCCGAACGCAGCGCCTGCTTCGACGGGCGACCGACCGTAACCTGCAGGTCGATGCGATCGAGTAGCGGGCCGGATATCTTGCTGCGATAGTTTTCCACACGCTGGGCGCTGCAGCCGCAATTGCCGGATACATCGCCAAGGTAGCCACAGGGACAGGGGTTCATTGCGGCAACCAACTGGAAGTTGGCCGGGAAGTCGGCCTGTGCACCGGCGCGCGCAATCGTGATCACACCGGCTTCGAGAGGCTCGCGCAGTACTTCGAGCACGTTGCGATTGAACTCCGGCAACTCGTCGAGAAACAACACGCCGTTGTGCGCGCGCGATATTTCTCCCGGCTGCGGGCCTGCGCCGCCACCGACCAGCGCCGGTGCCGAGGCGGTATGGTGCGGCGCGCGGAACGGGCGACGGCGCCAGCGCGCGAGATCAATCGGCTGTCCCAGCATCGACGAGACGGCAGCGGTTTCCAGCGCTTCGGCCTCCGACATCGGTGGCAGGATGCCTGGCAGCCGGCGGGCCAGCATGCTCTTGCCGGTTCCTGGTGGCCCGACGAACAGAATGTTGTGGCCGCCGGCCGCTGCAATCTCCAGCGCGCGCTTGGCGTGTTGCTGTCCCCTGACGTCCGCGAGGTCCGGATCCGAGCTGCCTGCAGCGGACGGCCGTACCGTTTGCAATGGTGCCAGCGGCTGTCTGCCGGCCAGGTGATCCGCCACCTGCAGCAGTGAGTCCGCCGCGCGCGATTCGGTCTCGCTCAATGCCGCCTCTGCTGCATTCGGAAGCGGGACGATCAGGCTGTTGCCGGAGTTTGCGGCCTGCAGTGCCGCCGGCAGCACCCCGGGCACCGCGCGCAGGTCGCCACTGAGCGCCAGCTCGCCGTAGAACTCGATGCCGGCCAGTGCGTCCACTGAAAGCTGCTTGCTCGCGCCGAGAATGCCGAGCGCGATTGCCAGGTCGAAGCGTCCACCGGTCTTCTTCATGTCCGCCGGTCCCAGGCTCACGGTGATGCGTTCCTGTGGCAGCTTGAAACCCGAGCTCAGCAACGCGCTGCGCACGCGGTCCTTGCTTTCACGCACCGCCGTTTCCGGCATGCCGACGACGAAAAAAGCCGGCAAACCGCCGGACAGGAACACCTCGATCGTGACCGGCGGTGCCGAACTGCCGAGCTGTGCCCGGCTCTTTAATATTGCGAGGCTCATGCGAGACGCGGGCCCTCCGTGGCCGTGTGTTCGAAAACAGAAGATGGGTCAGCGCAACAAGAAAGGGGTCAGAGCCCTTTTTGCGCACAACCCGGCCCTGGAACTCGTGTTCAGAAAGGGCTCTGACCCCTTTCTTGTTGCGCTGACCCCTTTTTCGTTCCTCGTTGCTAGCGGCCTTCGATGTCGCCCAGGCGCGCCTCCAGCGCTTCCAGTTTTTCGCGGGTCCGCCGCAGCACGGCTTCCTGCACTTCGAATTCCTCGCGCGTAACGAGGTCGAGTTTGCCGAGGCCAGACCGCAGTACGCCCTGGAAGGTGTCCTCGAGGTCTGCACCCACGGCCCGCACGCCCTGCGGCACGGCGTCAGCCAGCTTTTTGGCCAGTTCTTCAATCGGTGTCTTGCTCATAGCCGATTGATACCGCAGCGACCCGTAAAAGACCAGCACCATTTGCGAGCTTCTGACCCAGATTGGTGCGCTTGACGAAAGCCCTGCCCCAATGCAGCGCATCGCTCGCCAATCCAAATTTGTAACACCCTGTAAATAAAAGCGTTTTCCAAGTTGGCACGGTTACTGCTCTGTAAGGGTCAGTCTTTTCTACCAAACAAACGGGAGCGATTCATGAAGACCATTAAAAGAAGCCTGGCACTGGCCGTCCTGCTGACCGCGTCAGCAACCGCAAATGCAGACTGGTCGGCCAACATCGGCTACGCCAGTGAGTACTACTACCGCGGTATTTTCCAGAAGAATTCCTCGGCCAGCGGCGGTCTCGACTACGAAGCCGGTGGCTTCTATGTCGGCACCTGGGCTGCTGATGTCGGCGACGGCCTCGAAGTCGACCTGTACGGCGGCTACGGCTTCGACGTCGGCGAACTCAACCTCAGTGTCGGCTTCACCGGCTACTACTACACCGGCGACTTCGACGATACCTACCAGGAAATCAACCTCGGTGCCGGCATCGCCGGTTTCAGTCTCGACGTCGCGATCGGTGAGTACGACAACTTCGACGGACCGACTCAGGACTACACCTACTACTCACTGACCTACGAGGCGAACGGCTTCTACGGCAAGTACGGCGGTTTTTCGCAGGACTTCGAAGGCAATTATTTCGAAGCAGGCTATGGCACGACGGTCGCCGACATCGACGTTGGCATCGCGCTGATTTTTTCCGACGAGGACCTGGTGGGCGAGAGTGACGAGGCCATCATCTTCTCGATCGGCAAATCTTTCGACTTATAGGGGAGCAAACGTTAATGAAAATGATTACTGCAATTATCAAGCCCTTCAAGCTGGACGACGTCCGCCAAGCGGTGGCCGATATCGGCATCCAGGGCATCACGGTGACCGAAGTCAAGGGCTTCGGTCGCCAACGGGGGCATACCGAGCTGTATCGAGGCGCGGAATATGTTGTCGACTTTCTGCCAAAGGCAAAGATCGAGCTGGCCGTCGCAGACGAGCTGCTTGACCAGGTTGTGGAGGCGATCGCCAACACCGCCCGCACCGGCAAGATCGGCGACGGCAAGATTTTCGTCTCTGATCTGCAGGAAGCCATTCGTATTCGTACCGGCGAGACCGGTGCCGAAGCTGTTTAACGATATTCATTCGGGAGGATTCAAACGTGGATGAAGTCACACAAATTTCGGCGCAGGTCACAGAACTGGCTTATGCGCTGGACACCTTTTATTTCCTGGTAATGGGCGCCCTGGTCATGTGGATGGCCGCGGGCTTCACGATGCTCGAGGCAGGTCTCGTACGTGCAAAAAACACGGCCGAGATCCTGACCAAGAACGTCGGCCTGTATTCAATCGCCTGCATCATGTACATGCTGATGGGTTACACCATCATGTACCCGTCGGAAGCGTCCAACCTGTTCCTGCAGTTCGGCGACGGGCTGCTCGGGCGCGGCGACAACTCGGCCGAGGACGTTCTCGCCAGCGGCGGTGACACCTATTATTCCGGCCTGTCGGACTTTTTCTTCCAGGTCGTGTTCGTCGCGACCGCGATGTCCATCGTCTCGGGCGCTGTCGCAGAGCGGATGAAGCTCTGGGCCTTTTTCGCTTTCGCGGTAATCCTGACCGGGTTCATTTACCCGATCCAGGGCTTCTGGAACTGGGGCGGCGGTTTTCTCTCCGAGAATTTCGGCTACTTCGATTTTGCCGGCTCCGGCACGGTACATCTCTGCGGCGCAGCTGCGGCGCTGGCCGGCGTGCTGGTCCTCGGTGCGCGCAAAGGAAAGTATGGCAAGGACGGCCAGATCAACGCCATTCCCGGCTGTAACCTGCCATTGGCAACCCTCGGCACGCTGATCCTGTGGCTCGGCTGGTTCGGTTTCAACGGCGGTTCGGAACTCAAGGTGTCTGACGTCGGTGAAGCCAATGCCGTGGCACTGGTCTTCGTCAACACCAACATGGCTGCCGCGGGCGGCCTGGTCGCGGCGCTGTTGCTGGCACGGTTCTGGTTCGGCAAAGCAGACCTGACGATGGCGCTGAACGGCGCGCTGGCAGGCCTGGTTGCGATCACCGCCGACCCGCTGTCGCCGGCACCGATCACGGCAACCCTGATCGGCGCTATCGGTGGTTTGCTGGTGGTTTGCTCCATCGTGGCTCTGGACAAGCTCAAGATCGACGATCCGGTCGGTGCGATCTCCGTACACGGCACCGTCGGCATCTGGGGCGTACTCGCCGTGCTGATCACCAATGCGGACGCGACCTTCACCGGGCAAATCGTCGGTGTCGCCAGTATTTTCGCCTGGGCTTTCGGTGTCAGCCTGGTCGTTTGGCTGATCCTGAAGGCCATCATGGGCATCCGCGTCTCCGAACAGGACGAGTACGAGGGCGTGGACCTCTCCGAATGCGGCCTCGAGGCATATCCGGAGTTCGCTGCCGGGGACTGAGCCCTTCCGTTTGACCCTTTGTTTCTTACCCCTTATAAGAAACAAACACTTAGCGGGCCTTCGGGCCCGCTATTTCATTCACCATAATGTTCGGGCAACTAGCCAAAACTCCGTGTGATCATGGTCACAGCAAACCGCGCACCCGCGTGGTCTAATACGTTGACTGGCACAAGAGACGGAAGCCCCAATGATTCGTAAGACCTGCATCTTGTTCACGACGGCCAGCCTCGTCTTCAGCGCGGCAGCGGTTGCCGGCGAAATCTACAAGTGGACAGACGAGAACGGCAATGTGCACTACGAAGACCGCCCGACCGGTGAGGATGTCGAGCGGGTTGCTGTCGTATCCAGCAACACCGACAACTCCGCCGTTCGCGCGAGCATCGACGCGCGCCGCGCCCGCCAGGCCGCTCGCGAAGATGCCAACGCCAAGCGTGACGAGGAAGCCGCCAGGGCTGAGGAAGTCGCGAAGATCGCCGCCGAGCGGGAGCAGAAATGCCAGGAATCCCGCCAGCGCATGGAAAGCTACCTGCAGGCACGCCGCCTGTACCGCGAGTCGGACAACGGCGAGCGGGAGTACCTCGACGACACCCAGGTCATGGAGGCTCGCTCGAAGGCCCAGGAAGATATCCAGGCCTATTGCAACTAGTCATTCTTTATCCAGGATTTGAGTTTCAGGGGTCAGAGCCTCGGCTCTGACCCCTTTTTTTGCTTTCGACGCATCTTCAGACGGGTGGCGGTACAATCGCCGTACCGAACCCTGGGAGCACCCGGCTTGGGCAACAAAGTGGGCGACAAATCGCAGGCAGGTGTCGCCGGGCCGGCGAACAACCAGGCCTACCTGCCCAACTTCTGCGCCGCCAGCGCCGTTTTTGTCATCGTCATCGTCGCCGAGTTGCTGGCTATCCTGCTGACGCTGGCCAGCTCACCGGCACCCGGCATGTTCATGGTCGACCTCGCCAAGACCTCGCTGTTTGTCCTGTGGCTGGCCCTGCTGAGCGCAGTGGTCATGTGCGCGTTTCGCGACCAGCTCGAGAGCGCCGGCAAGACGCGGGCGTTCACGTTGAGTTTTGTCGTCCTGCTGCTGCTGAGCCTGGTTCTTGCCGAAATCGCCTACCAGGTCTCCCGCATGTTTCGTGAACTGGCAATCGTCGACGACTCGCATGCCGGATTCCTCGTCCGCACCGTCGGCATCAGCGCTATCGTCATCGCACTTGCCATGCGCTACCTGTATGTCTCCAGCGAGTGGCGGCGCAGCGTGGTCCTCGAAGCCCAGGCGCGCATCAGCGCGCTGCAGGCACTGATACGACCGCACTTCCTGTTCAACAGCATGAATACGATTGCCTCTTTGACCCGCTCCAATCCCCGCCAGGCAGAAGAAGCGGTTGAAGACCTTTCGGACCTCCTGCGTGCCAACCTCGGCGGCAGTGGCGATCGCACAACCCTGAAGGCAGAACTCGAAGTCGCCGCGATCTACCAGCGCATCGAGAAGCTGCGACTCGGAGATCGCCTGAATGTCCGCTGGGAGGTTGCTGACCTGCCGATGCGCGCATTGATACCGAGCCTTGTCATCCAGCCGTTGCTGGAAAACGCGATCTATCACGGCATCGAATTGCTGCCGGACGGTGGCGACGTAGTCGTGACCGGCAAACGCGACGGTGACTACCTGACGATCAAGGTAACCAACCCGATAGCCGCCAGCGCGGTACGGGCAAAGCCCGGCAACCAAATGGCGATGACCAACATCCAGCAGCGCTTCGACCTCGCCTACGACACACGCGCGCACGTTGACGTTGACGAAGACGAGAGTACCTTTACCGTCGAGTTGCGTTTTCCGTACGAGGAAGCCCGTTCGTGAAGATCCTGATCGTCGACGATGAGCCACCCGCACGCGAGCGGCTGCGCCAGCTTGTTGAAGATGCCGACGAGCACGAGGTCGTCGGCGAAGCCGGCAATGGCGAGGAAGCAATTGCGCTGGCATCGCAGCACCAGCCGGACGTTGTACTGCTGGACATTCGCATGCCGGGCGTCGACGGCATCGAAACGGCCCACCACCTGAACGCTATGGATGCGCCGCCTGCCGTCGTCTTTACAACCGCCTACGACGAGTACGCCATCGAGGCTTTCGACGCCCGCGCGATCGGTTACGTATTGAAGCCGGTGCGCCGCGAACGCCTCGAGCGGGCGCTCGATCATGCTGCTCGCATTACCGGCCAGATGCTCCGGCAGCTCACCGACACATCGAACCTCAAGAGCCTGCGCCGCCACGTCTGTACGCGTGAGCTCGGCCAGTTGCGCCTGATCCCGATCACGGATATCCGCTATTTTGCGGCAGACCAGAAGTACGTTACCGTGCACCACGCTGGCGGTGAGAGCCTGATCGATGATGCGCTGAAAAGCCTCGAGGAAGAATTTGCCGATGCCTTCGTGCGCATTCATCGCAACGCGCTGGTGGCACTGGACCGGATTGATCACCTGCAAAAGACAGATGACGGCAAGACACTCATCGTGCTGCGTGGCGACGGTGATAACGATGGCGATGCCTTGCCGGTCAGCCGTCGGCACCTGGCCAATGTACGCCGCCGACTGAAAGGAACCTGAGCAAAATGCAGATACGCATCGCGACCCGGCAGAGTGAACTGGCGCTTTGGCAGGCGGAGCACGTTGCAGCAATTCTTCGCGACCATGCCGATGTCGACGCAGTGCAACTGGTGCCGCTGTCGACGCGCGGTGACGAGATACTCGATCGCAGCCTGCAAAAGATCGGCGGCAAGGGCCTGTTCATCAAGGAGCTCGAAGTGGCCATGCAGGAAGACCGTGCTGACATCGCCGTGCATTCGATGAAAGACGTGCCGGTCGAGATGCCGGAGGGCTTCTGCATCGGCGCGGTGTTGCCGCGCGCAGCATCGGCCGATGCGCTGGTCGGCAGTTCACTGGAACGTCTCGACGACCACGCGACGGTGGGCAGTTCCAGCCTGCGGCGGGCTGCGCAACTCAAGTTGCTGCGCCCGGACATCAACATCGAACCGCTCCGCGGCAACGTCAACACCCGCCTCGGCAAGCTCGACAATGGCGACTTTGATGCGATCGTGCTTGCCGTCGCCGGCCTGCAGCGCCTCGGCATGGAAGAGCGGATCAATCACGTATTTTCACCGGACGAAATGCTGCCCGCCGCGGCGCAGGGCGTCATCGGCATCGAATGTCGGGTCGAGAACGTGGCGCTACGCGCCCTGCTCGCGGACCTGAATGACTCGACCGCGGCGCGCACGACCCTGGCCGAGCGTGAAGTTGCCCGGCGGCTGCAGGCGAATTGCCAGTCGCCGGTTGCCGTTTATGCAACAACTGTTGGCAGCGTCATGACGATTACAGCCCTGGTCGCCATGCCGGACGGCAGCCAGGTCGTCCGCGACAGCGTCGGCGGATCGGCGGACGATGCCGAGCAACTGGCGGCGCAACTCGCAAGGAAAATGACCGCGGCCGGCGCCCGCGAGATCCTGGCAGCCATCGACAAAAGCGATGCCGGGTAAACAATTACAAGGGGTCGGCGTCCTGGTGACGCGGCCCCGGCACCAGAGCCTGTCGCTGGCCGCCGCGATCAAGCGTGAAGGCGGTGTGCCGGTTCGCTTCGCGACGATTGAGATCGTTCCGCGCAATGCCGCGACGGTGACCGAAGAAGCCTACCGCCTGCCCGACCCGGATATCACGATCTTTGTCAGCAGCAACGCCGTGCGATATGGCATCCAGCACGCGGAGGGCGCTCGCATCGCAGTGGTCGGGCCAGCATCGGCCGAAGCGGTCGAGGCAGCGGGAATGAAGGTCGACATCATGCCGGCCGACGGCTTCGACAGCGAGCACTTGCTGAC
>JAUIDP010000067.1 GCA_030429005.1 Gammaproteobacteria bacterium
GACGATATGGTTGACCTGGACGGCAACCCGGTCAACGCTCTGTACGGGTTTTGCCGGTTTCTCGGTGACTTTGTCGAGCAGGTTAACCCCGAGTACGTTGCCGTCCTGTTCGACGAAAGCCTGACCGAATCGTTTCGCACCGAAATCTATCCGCTGTACAAGGCCAATCGTGACCCGGCTCCGGAAGAGTTGAAGCGGCAGTTCGGGCAGTGCCGCCGCTTTGCGCGCGCACTCGGGCTGATGGAAAGCGGCAGCCCTCGCTACGAGGCCGATGACCTCATCGGGACGCTGGTCGAACATGGCCGCTCGGTAAACCGGCCGTCAACGATCGTTTCCCGCGACAAGGATCTCGCGCAGCTCGTCTCCGAACAGGACGTGTTCTGGGATTTCGCGGGCAAGGGAAAGATTCAGTATCACGAAGTCCGCGATGTATTCGGTGTGATGCCCGAGCAAATCGCCGACTTCCTCGCGCTGGCCGGCGACGCCGTCGACAACATCAAGGGGGTCCCCGGCGTCGGCAAGAAAACAGCAACCGTACTGCTGGAACATTTCGGCAGCCTCGACGGAATCTATTCCAACCTGGACCGGATTCACGAATGCAACATTCGCGGCTGCAAGACGCTGGGCGAAAAGCTGGCGACATATCGAGACGACGCGATGCTGTCGCGTCAGCTTACCGGTATCGCCTGCGATGCACCGCTCGACGACCCGGAGACCGCACTGCTCCGTTCGCCGCCGCAACTTGGCGCAATCAATGCGCTATTCGATGAAGCGAATATCGGCACCGCGCTGCGCCGCCAGGCAGAAAGAATCTCCGACCTGTCCAAGTACTAGGGCGCCAGCGGCTATTCGTGGTATGCGGCTGGCTCGTCGGATTCCTCGACCTCGTAGGATTCGCCGAGAAAGTCCTGGTCAAAGATGAACAATGTCGTTCCCTCCGGTGCTTTGAGCGCCGTAAATGCCCCTTCGTAGCCCGGAAACTTTGTCTGCTCGAAACCGTGCTTGCCGATGACAGCAGACAACGCATCTTTGTCGTTGCAGCGAAAACAAAGTGACGGTGCCTCCAGCGCGATGCTCTCGGACAGCCCAACTGCCGCGCCACCGGCATCGAAGCGCATATGCGTGGTCGGTTCCTCGCGAAACTCCAGCATCACCGGGGCAACAGACGCCCAGAAACGCGCTGCCCGCACCGCGTTGCGGACTGGCAATGACAGTTCAAACCAGGTGCCGCAGGCGCTGTCGTTGCCAAACTCGTCGGTGCCGCTGAAGGTGCGTGCTTCGAGCATCGTGATGCGGTGACCGTCACGGTCATCGAGTCCGAGTTCATTGAACACATCTTCGTCGAGTTGCACAACGGCGAAGTCGAAGCCGTGGTCGGTCATCGTGCGAACCCGCCTGGCGAGGTCCTGCTGCACAAACGTTATGGACGCGCCCTCAAAGTGCTGGTCGTGCAAGCCGATACACAGCACACCGTCGGTAACTACCGCGTACTTGTGCGACCAGACATCGCCGATTTCAAGCTCCGCGAAGCCGAGCATCTTGTAGAACCCCAGCGATGCCAGGATATCCGGCGTGCGCACGCTGAGTTCGAGATAACGGCCGAGGCTGCTCACGGGTCATGTCCCGGCCTAGTCCGGGCGAGCCTCCGGCCAGCCCTGTACCTGTTCGTTGAGCAGGCTTGCAAGGAACGCAACGTGGTCGCTCCTGGCATTCAACGCGGGAACGTAACTGAGCGTGTCGCCGCCAGCCTCGGTGAAAACTTCAGCGTAGCGGATAGCAATTTCTTCCAGCGTTTCCAGGCAGTCAACAGAGAACCCCGGGCATACAACATCCAGTCGTCGCATGCCCTTTCCTGCAAACTCGGCAATCACCTCCTCGGTGTAGGGCTTCAACCACTCTTCGCGGCCGACACGTGACTGGAACGCGACCGACCAGCTACCCTCCTCGAGCCCCAGGTCTTCGGCGATCAGGCGTGCGGACTTCAGGCAATGGCAGTGATAGGGGTCGCCTTTTTCCAGGTTGGCCTCCGGCAGCCCGTGAAATGAAAACAGCAGGTGCTCGCCGCGATCGTGACTCTGCCAGTGCTCCCGGATGCTTGCCGCTGCTGCACGGATGTAACCGGGCGCATCGTGATAGTGGTTGATCAGCCGCAATTCCGGCACCCAGCGGCGCCGGCTGAGCGCGGTGAAAACGCGATCAAAAACGGATGCAGTCGTCGTCGCGGAGTATTGCGGGTACAGCGGCAGGACGACAATGCGCTGCGCGCCGGCCGCATGCAACTCATCGAGCCCGGCGCGGATCGACGGGTTGCCATAGGTCATCGCCAGGGCCACCCGGACATTGCCTTGTAGCAACGACGACAGTTTTTCCTGCAGCGCAGCCGCAATCGCCCTGCTGTGAGAAAGCAGGGGTGAGCCATCGTCGGTCCAGATCTGTTGATAGGCGTGTGCGGAACGTGACGGGCGAATCACGAGGATCACCAGGTTCAGGATCAGCCACCACAAGACGCGTGGGTACTCGACTACCCTTGGGTCCCACAGAAACTCGCGAAGATAGCGCCTGACGGCGGACGTTGTCGGTGCGTCCGGAGTGCCGAGGTTGACGACCAGTACGCCAAGTGATTCGGCTTGCCCGTGCTCATATTTTGGATGCGATTCAAACGTCGGCATGGCCTGCGAAAACCGATGTCATTGCTGATAACAGTAAACGAAAGGGTCTGTCGGCGCCAGCAAGCGACGTTATACTTCGCTGCCAGGGTAGAGAAAATTTCTGTGAAGACGACAATAATGCGCTCGACCAAGAATCAAACCGCAGAATCACCACGATGGGTACTCTTGCGCGATCTCGGGGTGCTCCAGTTCAAGCTCATCATCGACGGGTTTCGTGACCTGGTATTGCTACCGGCGTCAATTGTTGCTGCCGTCGTGAGCTATGCGCGTGCGGAGAACGGCGTGCCGGGCCCGGAATTCTACAAACTGCTGATTGCCGGACGCCAAAGTGAGCAATTCATCAACCTGTTTGGCGCGATTCGAAACGCACCGGACGGTCTTGATGTGAGCGAGGTGCGGCGTGGTGCTGAAATCGACGATATCGTTTCGCGTGTCGAGAACTTCGTGGTTGATGAATACAAACGCGGCGGTGTCACGGCACAAGCGAAATCCCGGATCGATGAAGCGCTGAATATACTGAGACGAAAAGACAGGAACCGTGACAGCTAGATTGCAGGGACAGTTAACCTGTCTCCGGCATGCGGCGATGCGAAGTCGGGAATCAGGTTAACTGTCCCTGCAATTGGATCAGGCGGCTTCCATTATGGCCGTGACGCCCATGCCGCCAGCCGTGCAGACTGAAATCAGCCCGCGGCCTGAGCCTTTTTCGCTGAGCAGTTTGGCCATTGTGCCGACGATGCGGGCGCCGGTTGCGGCAAACGGATGCCCCATGGCCAGGCTGCCGCCCTTGACGTTCAGCCTGGTCAGGTCAATCGGTCCCAGCGCTTCATTGCGCCCAAGTTTCTCGCGACAGAATTTTTCCGACTGCCACGCCTTTAGCGTGGCCACGGTCTGCGCGGCGAATGCTTCGTGGATTTCGTAGAAGTCAAAGTCCTGCAGGCGCAGGTTGGCGTCCTTCAGCATTTCCGAAACGGCGTAAGCCGGTGCCATCAACAGCCCCTCGTCGTTGATGAAATTGACGGCGGCAACCTTGATGAACGTCAGATAAGCAGAGACGGGCACGTTCTTCAGGCGTGCCCATTCCTCGTCGGCCAGCAGCACAGCAGCCGCGCCGTCGGTGAGCGGCGTGCTGTTTCCGGCGGTTAGCGTTGCATCCTCGTCTTTCGAGAATACCGGCTTCAGCGCCGCCAGCTTTTCATAGGTCGAGTCCCGCCGAATGTTGTTGTCTTCCTCGCAATCCATGAAGGGAATGACAAGGTCTTCGTACCAGCCCTCGTCGTAGGCATTCGCAGCCTTGACGTGGCTCGCAAGAGCCAGCTGGTCCTGGTGTTCGCGCTGGACGTTCCACTCGCGGGCGATCAACTCGGTACTCTCGCCCATCGAAAGCCCGGTGCGCGGCTCGGTTACGCCCGGCAGTTCGGGCTTGAAATGTTTGGGGCGGAGCCGGAACCACGGCAGCAGACGCTGCGTAACCGAGCGAGCGCGAAAGACGTCGAGCAAAATGCGGCGGTAGCTGTCCGGGTAGACGACGGGTGCGTCGCTGATCGAATCCACGCCGCCGGCAATGCCCGAGTCGATCTGGCCAAGTGCGATCTTGTTGGCGATGACGGCACAGGCCTCGAGACTCGTACCACAGGCCCGTTGCAGGTCGAGCCCCGGCGTTTTTGGTGACAGTCCGGAGTCGATCAGCGATTCACGCGCAAGGTTCCAGTCTCGCGAATGCTTGATCACGGCGCCGAGTGCAACATCACCGAGGGTCTGGCCCTTCAGGTCATACTTGTTCACGACGCCGCCCAGCGCCGCCGCCATCATGTCCTGGTTGGAGCAATCGCGATAAACGGAGTGTGCACGGCAGAACGGAATCCGTGATCCTCCAACAACAGCAACTCGCCTGGATTTACCATCGTGCAACATGATTGTCTCCGTGCCGTCACAAACCTGGGGGTGCCAAACAACTTTACACCATTCGGGCAATTAACTAGAAGGCGAGATACGCGATATTGCTGTATCTTGCGCGGATGTTCAGGAGCGGAAATTGGCGGGAGGAGCTGCGCGGGCTGTTAGCGCTTGCCGGACCCCTCATTGTAAACAACCTCTCGATTGCCGGAATTCACTTTGCCGATGCAGTGATGGCAGGCCGTCTCGGTGCCGAGACGCTGGCTGCAGTGGCGGTTGGCGGCAGCATCTGGTTCTTCGGCTTTACGATCTGCCTCGGCATCCTGATGGCGATCTCGCCGATTGCGGCTCGCCATTACGGTGCCGGCAACCCGGAACTGATCGGTCGGTACACACGGCAGGGACTGTATTTCGGTCTTGGGCTTGCCATCGCCATCATCGTCGCGTTTCACCAGCTGGTCGGCGGCGCGCTTGACGTGATCGGTATCGCCCCGGAATTCAAGGACCTGACCGAAGGCTATGTCCTCGCGATTGTCTGGGGCGCGCCGGGCATCTTCATGTTCCTGGCGTTGCGCTTCACGACGGAAGGCATAGGCGAGACGAAGCCGATCATGTATGCATCGGTGTCGTCCCTGTTCGTCAACGTGTTTCTGAACTGGGTGTTCATGTTCGGCAACCTGGGCGCCCCGGCGCTGGGCGCGGTCGGCTGCGGCATCGCCAGCGCCATCACGATGTGGGCACTGTTGCTCGGCCTGGGCACCTACATGTGGCGCAGCAGCAAATACAAACCGCTGCAGATTTTCTCGCGGGTGGGCAAGCTGAGGCCGGAAACCATCCGGGAAATCCTGTGGCTGGGCGTGCCGATTGCCGTAATGATCACGGCCGAGGCCGGACTCTTCAACGCTGTTTCGGTCCTGATGGGTACTCGTGGCGCGGACATCGCCGCGGCTCACCAGATCGCAATCAACTTCGCGATGACAACATTCATGATTCCGCTGGCGTTGAGTTCCGCGATTACCGTGCGTGTCGGCCATGCGCTCGGCGCGGGCAACCCGCTCGCGGCGCGTTTCAGCGGAGCGATAGGCGTCGCGACCTGTGCGCTGTTCATGACCTGCTCGGCAACGATCATGCTGCTGTTCCGGGATACCGTGGTCCTGATTTACACGAATGACCCGGCAGTCAGCAGTATCGCTGTCAGCCTGCTGCTCGCCGCGGCAATCTTCCAGATTGGCGACGGCATACAGATTGGCGCCGCCGGTGTGCTGCGCGGCTACAAGGACACGCGATTCCCGATGGCGATCAACGTGTTTTCCTACTGGGTGCTCGCGTTCCCGCTGGCCTACATGGCAGCAGTAACTTACAAGGTGGCGCCGGTCTATACCTGGGGCGCCTTCATTGTCGGGTTATGGGTGGCTGCCGTGTTGCTGAGCTGGCGGTTCGTGCGCTTGTCGAAGGCGGAGCTGGCGGGTTAGCCGGCGCCTACCCGCCCTGGCCGAAGTCCGGTACGTCGCCGGAAAGGTATTCATCCTCTTCGGGCGTGTTCACGCGACCCAGCAACGCATTGCGGTGCGGAAACCGCCCGAATTGCTCGATGATGTCGCGATGCAGTTCCGCGAACTGCGTGATGGTCTCAAACGTTTCACGATAGGTTGGCGAAACGGCCTCCGCGAGCTTGCTGAACAACTCGACTGACTTGGCCTGCACCTTGCGTGACTCGGCATGCTGCAGCGGCATATAAAAGAAAACCCGGTATATCGGCGGCAAGCCTTTGTCGGCCTTGGCCATCGCACCTTCAACACAGAGTTTCAGCGCAACCTTGTCCAGCGCGAACGCGTCCGCCGTGTCGCGATAGATATTGCGACGAAACTGGTCCAGCAACAGGATCAGTGCCAGCCGGCCACGCGGTTCATTGGCCCAGTGATCCAGTTGGCCGGCAGATGCGGCGGCGACATCGTCGGCGAATTTCTTCTTGCAGTCGAGATCGAAGGCCGGGTCCTCGCCAAACCAGACGTCCATGCGCTGGTCAATTTTGGGCGCTGTGAGGTTCTTCTCGCGAAACCAGAACGTAATGATGGCGTCGATGCGCAACTGGTCATCGTCGGTAATTGTTGCGTCGTTGCTTTGACTATGTAACTTGACTGACATCCAAACCCTCATTTTTCGCCACAGAGTGCGAACCACGTCACGAATCCCGCAGTTTTAGCAAATTGTGCAGCTTTAGGCAGTAGACTTTAGCAGATGATGCTGGGGACCACCGGAATCCGGATGCGCCAGGCGCTGATCGTCTGCGCATCGTTTGTCCTGTCGGCCTGCGGTGACGCGCCCGAGTCGCCCGAAGCCGAGATCCGCGAGTGGGTGGCCTCCGGACAGCGCCATGTCGAGGAGAAAGACCGAAATGCGCTGATGAACATGATCTCGCCGGACTACCAGGATGCGCGCGGTAACAAGCCTGCCGACATCGAGAACATGTTCCGCCTGTATTTCCTGCGGCAACACAGCATCGAGTTGCTGACGCGGATCAACGATATCAGGATCTTCGGCGATACCGCGGCGGAGCTGGACCTGACCGTGGGCATGGCGGGTACCAACGACGGCGTGCTGGGCTTCAGCGCCGATGCCTACAATTTCGAGATGGAACTGGTTCGCGAGAACGGCGACTGGCTGCTGATCGCAGGCCGCTGGGGGGAGGTTGGTCATGAAGTTCATTAGGATATCATTGTTGTTCCTGTCGGGCGCAGTGTTGTCCGGCTGTGCGTCCATGAATGCCGCGGTGCAGTCGCCGGTCGTCACGCTGCAAAAGGTGGACCTGGCGGAACTGGATTTTTCACGCCAGACCTTCGTGCTCAGTTTCGACGTGCAAAACCCGAACGGCTTCCCGTTGCCTGTCAACTACGTCAGCTATGGCGTCAAACTGGACCAGCAACACTTCGCCAGCGGCGAGTCGGTCGCTGATTTCACGATCCCGGCGAACGGCGACGGCAATTTTGCAATCACCGTCGACCTCGACCTGCTGCGGACTGCACCGCAGCTGCTGTACACGGTGCGCGATGCTGTCAGTCGCGACCTGCCGTATGAATTGAACGGCAAACTGGGTATCAGCCTGCCGCTGGTGGGCCAGGTCCCGTTTCGAAAAAGCGGCGCAATCCGGCTGCAATCGGGCTTTGTTACGCGCGCAACCAACGACGCGGACGAAAAAACTCCCTGAAAAATCGTTAATTTCGGCCCAATTCGGGCCTAAATGGCCCTATTTTCGGCGAAAGCTTCCCGTTCGGGCGGCACATGGCATACTAATCCGCTTCCAGTCCATTTTTGGTAATGGGGCGCTGCTGTTGCGGTTTCCCTAGGGCGTTTATGACGGAACGTATTGCACAAGGTCTGTATGACCCGGCTCTCGAGCGGGACAGTTGCGGGTTTGGCCTGATCGCCAATCTCGACGACCTGCCGAGTCACTGGGTCGTTGAGACAGCGATCGCGGCGCTTGCCAGGCTGACGCACCGTGGTGCTGTTGCCGCTGACGGCAAGACCGGGGATGGCTGCGGCTTGTTGCTGAAGTTTCCGTTTGCGTTCCTGCGCACGGTTGGCGAGGAGTTGGGGTTCGACCTGGCCGACAAGTTTGCCGCCGGCACCGTGTTCCTGCACAAGGACGAAAAGCGCGCAGAAGAAGCACGCTCGATCATCGACACCGCGATCGCGGACATCGGCCTGGAAGTGGCCGGCTGGCGCAAGGTGCCGATCGATCCCAGCGTTTGCGGTGCGGAGGCACTTGCGACACTGCCACTGATCGAACAGGTGTTCGTCAACGCGAACAAGGGCATGGCACGCGGCCGCTTCAACCGGCGACTGTTCCTCGCCCGGCGTCGCGCCGAGAAGCACCTCGGCGAGGGCGATGCATACATTGCGAGCCTGTCCGGGGCGACGATCAGCTACAAGGGCATGATCATGCCGGCGGCATTGCCGGATTTTTATCCCGACCTGCGCGACCCGCGCATGGAATCGTCGGTCTGTGTCTTCCACCAGCGGTTCTCGACCAACACGCTGCCGCAATGGCGCCTGGCGCAGCCGTTCCGTTTTCTTGCCCACAACGGCGAGATCAACACGATCTCCGGGAACCGGAACTGGGCGATAGCGCGGGCCAAGAATTTCATTTCCGACAAGCTGGATGATATTTCGGACCTGGATCCGATCGTGTCGCTGGTCGGGTCGGACTCATCGAGCCTGGACAACATGCTCGAGGTCCTGCGTGCCGGCGGCATGGATGTGTTGCAGGGCATGCGCATGCTGATGCCGCCGGCTTGGCAGGCACTGGACGGCCTGGACCCGGACGTACGCGCGTTCTATGAATTCTTCAATGGCCAGATCGAACCCTGGGACGGACCCGCGGGCATTGTCCTGACCGACGGCCGTTACGCGGCCTGCTGCCTCGACCGGAATGGTCTGCGGCCGGCCCGCTACGTGATCACGAAAGACCGGCACATCACGATTGCGTCAGAAGTCGGTGTCTACGACTACGACGAAGCGGACGTCGTCCGCAAGGGCCGCCTCGGTCCGGGTGAAATGATCGCCATTGACCTGGTCAACGGCACGCTGCTCGAGAATGACGACATTCACGACATCCTGAAGATGCGGGCGCCGTTCAAGAAGTGGTTGCGGCAAGGCGTGCGCTATCTCGATTCGGAACTGATCGACACACATACCGCTGCCGAGCCGATGGACCCTGCGACGCTCGCCAGCTACCAGAAGATGTTCAACCTGTCGCGCGAGGAGTTGCATGACATCGTGGCGGTGCTGGCGCAGGCGGAAATGGAAGCGGTTGGTTCGATGGGTGACGATACGCCGATGGCGGTACTGTCCGAGCAGATTCGCTCGCCGTTCGACTATTTCCGGCAGCAGTTTGCGCAGGTGACCAATCCGCCGATCGACTCCTTGCGCGAGCGCATTGTCATGACGCTGCAAACGAATATCGGCGGCGAGTGGAACCTGTTCGATATCGGACCGCACCAGGCGCGGCAGGTCATCATGAACTCACCGGTATTGTCGCAAAGAAAACTGCGGCAGTTGCTCAGTGACGACATGTACGGCGACCGGCAGGCATTCATCGACCTGAACGTTGACGAATCACTGCCATTGCCGCAGGCGCTCGACCAGATCTGTGCTGCCGCGGAAGCCGAGGTGCGCGCCGGCAAGCTGATCGTACTGCTCAGCGACCGCTACCTCGAGAAAGGCAAGTTGCCGGTGCATGCATTGCTGGCAACCGGCGCAGTGCATCATCACCTGGTGCAACAGGGTCTCAGGTGCGATGCCAATATCATCGTCGAAACCGGCGTGGCGCGTGATCCGCATCATTTCGCCTGCCTGATCGGCTACGGAGCAACCGCGGTCTATCCGTACCTCGTCTACCAGTCGCTGCACGACATCGCGCAGCGCGGCAATATCGACAAGCAGCAACAACTGGGCCGCAGCTATCGGCGCGGCATTCGCAAGGGCCTGTTCAAGGTCATGTCCAAGATGGGCATCTCGTCGATATCCAGCTATCGAGGCTCGCAGCTGTTTGAAATTGTCGGAATGCACGAGGAAGTCGTAAATCGTTGCTTCCGCGGCACGACGTCGCGAATCCAGGGCACGAATTTCGATGACCTGCTGAGCGACCAGCAACAGCTGGCCGCCGCTGCGTGGGAACCGCGCAAGACCGTGCAACAGGGCGGATTGCTGAAGTATGTGCACGGCGGTGAGTACCACTGCTACAACCCGGATGTCGTCATGGCGCTGCAGGCCGCCGTACGCAGCGGTGACTACGGCACCTACCGGAAATACGCGGCGCTGGTGAACGACCGGCCGGTTGCAACACTGCGCGACCTGCTGCATACGCGGCCGGCGGGCAAGCCCGTGCCGCTCGACGAAGTCGAACCGGTTGAAGACATCATGTTGCGTTTCGACAGCGCCGGCATGTCGCTCGGCGCATTGTCTCCTGAGGCACACGAGGCGCTGGCGATTGCGATGAATCGTATCGGCGGCCGGTCGAACTCCGGCGAGGGCGGCGAAGACCCGGCGCGCTACGGCACCGAGCGGATGTCGAAGATCAAGCAGGTTGCCTCGGGACGCTTCGGCGTGACCGCGGAGTACCTGGTCAATGCCGAAGTCATCCAGATCAAGATCGCACAGGGCGCGAAGCCGGGCGAAGGCGGGCAGCTGCCCGGGCACAAGGTCAACGACATGATTGCGCGGCTGCGTTTTGCGCGCCCCGGAGTCGGCCTGATATCGCCGCCGCCGCACCACGATATCTATTCCATCGAAGACCTCGCCCAGTTGATCTTCGATCTGAAGCAGGTCAATCCGGATGCGCTGGTGTCCGTCAAGCTGGTTGCAGAACCGGGTGTCGGCACGATCGCCGCGGGCGTGGTGAAGGCGTATGCCGATCTCATCACGATCTCGGGTTACGACGGTGGCACCGGCGCCAGCCCGCTGAGCTCCGTCAAGTATGCCGGCAGCCCGTGGGAGCTGGGTTTGTCGGAAGCGCACCAGGTGCTGCGCGGCAACGACCTGCGCCACCGCGTCAAGCTGCAGACCGACGGTGGCCTCAAGACGGGTGTCGATGTCATCAAGGCGGCGATGCTCGGCGCCGAAAGTTTCGGCTTCGGTACGGCACCGATGGTAGCGCTCGGCTGCAAGTACCTGCGAATCTGTCATTTGAACAATTGTGCGACCGGTGTCGCGACGCAGAACGATGTGCTGCGCAGCGAATACTTCATCGGCTTGCCCGAGATGGTCATCAATTTTTTCCGTTTCGTGGCCGAAGAGACCCGGCAGCTGATGGCCGATCTCGGTGTACGCAAACTCGAGGAGCTCGTCGGCCGGGTCGACCTGCTGGAGCCGCATGCGGGCGCAACGGCGCGGCAATCACGGCTCGACCTGGCACCGATCCTGTCCAGCCACGGGCTGGCAGCCGATGCGCCGCAGTTTTGCACGGAGCCGAGCAACGTACCCTTCGACAAGGGCGAGCTCGCGGAGGAGATGCTGCGCACCGTTCTGCCTGCCATCGAAGGCAAGACCGGCGGTCGCTTCGGTTTCGAGGTGCGCAATTTCAATCGTTCCATCGGTGCACGTATCGCCGGCGAGATTGCCAGGCAACATGGCAATCACGGCATGGCAGATGCGCCGCTGGAGATTTCGTTGCGCGGCACGGCCGGCCAGAGCTTCGGCGCCTGGAATATCGACGGCCTGAACCTGACGCTGATCGGAGATGCCAACGACTACGTCGGCAAGGGCATGTCCGGCGGGAGAATCGTCATTCGGCCGCCCGATAACGTGGCCTACGCGACCCAGGAAACCGCCATTGTCGGCAACACCTGCCTGTACGGAGCAACCGGCGGCACGCTGTTTGCGGCCGGCACCGCCGGCGAGCGCTTCGCAGTACGCAACTCGGGCGCCACGGCGGTTGTCGAAGGTGCCGGCGATCACTGTTGCGAATACATGACCGACGGCGTCGTGGTCGTGCTGGGCCGGACCGGTGTGAACTTCGGCGCCGGCATGACCGGCGGTTTTGCCTACGTGCTCGATATCGAACGCAACTTCGTCGATTGCTACAACCACGAGCTGATCGATATTCACCGCATCTCCCCGGAGACGATGGAGGCGCAGCTGCATCACCTGCGCACGCTGGTATTGCAGCACGTTGAAGAGACCGGCAGCGCCTGGGGCGAGATGATTCTCGATGACTACCGGACATTCCTGCCGAAGTTCTGGATCGTGAAGCCGAAAGCGGCCGAACTGGGTTCGTTGATCGAATCCCTGCGACGGGCGGCGTAGCGCATATGGCCAAACATCCGCTCCAGTTCCTGGAAGTGCCCCGGCGCGACCCGGACAAGCAAAAGCCGGAAGAGCGCGTCGCGCATTACGGCGAGATTTACGGCCACTACGATGGCGCGAATGCTGCTGCGCAGGCGGGGCGTTGTCTCGATTGCGGCAACCCGTATTGCGAATGGCAGTGCCCGGTGCACAACTACATTCCGAACTGGCTGAAGCTCATCGAAGCCGGCAAATTGTTCGAGGCGGCCGAGCTTTCGCACCAGACGAATTCGCTGCCGGAGATCTGTGGCCGCATTTGCCCGCAGGACCGGCTGTGCGAGGGCGCCTGTACGCTGAATGGCGAGCTTGGCGCCGTATCGATCGGCAACATCGAGAAATACATAACCGACGAAGCCGTCAAGCAGGGCTGGCGACCGGACATGTCCGATGTTGTCGATACCGGCAAGCGCGTCGCGATCGTCGGCGCCGGTCCCGCCGGGCTTGCAGCGGCGGATGTACTGGCGCGGACCGGAATACGCTCGGTCGTCTTCGACAGCTATCCCGAGATCGGTGGTTTGCTGACCTACGGCATTCCGCCATTCAAACTCGAAAAACAGATCGTCGACCAGCGGCGCAAACTGCTCGAAGGAATGGGAGTCAGGTTTGTCCTGAACACGCGCATCGGCGAGGACAAGCCCTTTGCGGAACTCGAGGCGGAGTTCGATGCCGTGTTCCTTGGCATGGGGACCTACACCTATGTGCGTGGCGATTTTCCGGGTGAGGACCTTCCGGGTGTTTACGAGGCCTTGCCTTACCTGATCTCGAACGTCTACCGGGTGCTGCGAACCGAGAATCCGCCGCTGCCCTGGGTGAACCTGGAGGGCAAGAACGTCGTCGTCCTCGGCGGTGGTGACACCGGCATGGACTGCGTGCGAACGGCGATTCGCCAGGGCGCGAGCAGCGTTACCTGCGCCTACCGGCGGGACGAAGAGAACATGCCGGGCTCGCGCCGCGAAGTCCAGAACAGCAAGGAAGAAGGAATTCGTTTCCTGTTCAATCGCCAGCCGCTGGAGATCGTCGGCGATGCGTCCGGTGTTACGGGCGTCAAGGTGATCGAGACGCAACTCGGCAGTGCGGGTGCGGACGGCCGACGCCGGCCGGAACCGGTTGCCGGCACCGAGGCGGTCTTGCCTGCCGATGCCGTTATCGTTGCTTTCGGTTTTCGCCCCAGCCCGCCGGCATGGCTGGCGGAACATTCGATCGAAACATTGCCGAGCGGCAAGGTGCGGGTTGCGTCGCACGGTGCCCACCCGTTCCAGACGACCAACCCGAAGGTGTTTGCCGGCGGTGACATGGTGCGTGGCTCGGACCTCGTGGTTACCGCGGTCTTCGAGGGCCGCGAGGCGGCGAAGGGAATCGCATCCTACCTCGAAGTCTAGGCGCGCGAGTATCGCCCTAGGTCAGCAGGGCCCCGACGAAAGTTTCCCACCAGGGCTGCTGGGCGACGGTCAATTTCGCGACCATCGCAACGATGTACAGTGCGAGCCCGAACAGCGACGCCCAGTGCGGCCGCCGCCGTGTCCGGATGTCGTAGCCAATGACAGCCGCGAACAGGGCCAGCTCGAGCAGCAGTATGAAAACCACCGGCGCGCCCAGCACGATGGATACGCGGGCGACCGCCGGGTCGATCATCAGCATGCCCGCCATCAACATCAGGCGTTTGTGGGTCTCGGCGCGCCGCCGAAGAACCAGGGCAGCGCTGTAGACGATGACAAAGTTGACGATGTCCGTGATCGGGAACATCGTCGAGGCCGCCGCCGACATGCCGGCAATGCTGAAACCGGGGTTGGCGTACGCGAACCGGATAACCAGGCAGGCCAGTACGACCATTGCCACGGCAAGGGCGACACTGAGTTTGCCCAGCCGCATATGCAGGGCGATCCGCCCACTGCCGATCAGTCGCGCCTGTACGATAAAAAGCAGGTACCAGCAGAAAAATACAGCACCATGAGCATGCAGCAACAACGGCATGGCCAGTGGACCGCCAGGGCGTGCGAAGGCCAGTGGCGCGAAGCCGGCGACGACAAGCGTGATGAGAACAAATCCCATAACGGGAAAAAACGCTTCTCCCCGTTGCGTGCTACCTATCATCGGACGGCTTCGCAAATTGCTGCGAAGAAGTCGAGGTCCTTGACCGGTGTGCTGCCGAGCGGCTTCGACCGCGCGCTCCAGATCGCAATCACAACATTTTCGGCGGGATTCACGTAGATGCCCTGGCCGAAGATGCCGGCAGCTTCATAGGCGCCCCGGTGAATCGCTGCTTCGCTGTCTTCGACCGGCCAGAACATGTAGCCGTACGGTACGAGCGTGCCGTCGATTACCTGTGGTGTGCTGGCGGCCTCGACCCAGCCGTCCGGAAGAATCTGCTCGCCGTCCACCTTGCCGCCTTGCAGCAGGAACAGGCCAAATCGCGCATAGTCCCTGAGCGTGGCGGACAGGCCGCTGCCGCCCACCTCGATGCCGCCCGGTGAGTCCAGCCACCAGTTGGCATCGGCTTCCATGCCGAACCTCGCCCAGATTTTCTCCGACAGGTAGTCAGCAAGGTGCTTGCCGGTGGCCGCGGCGACCAGCGCCGCGACAACCTGGGTCTCGCCGGTGCTGTAGTTCCAGCGCGATCCCGGCTCGGCGGCGCGCGGCAGGGCAGCCATGACATCAAGCATGCCGCCGGGTTCCTGCGCAATCTGGGCTTCGAGGAGCGCCCGCCGGTCGGAAGACGGGTCGGTGTAGGTTTCGTTCCACTGCACACCGGATGCCATCTGCAGGAGTTGCCGCACGGAAACGCCGTCATACGCCGTGCCTTGCAGCTCGGCGACGTAGTCGGCAACCGAATCATCAATGCTGTCGATATAGCCGTCATGAATCGCTGCGCCGA
>JAUIDP010000068.1 GCA_030429005.1 Gammaproteobacteria bacterium
CGTTTATGTACTCTTGATGTGGCGCGAATGGCCGTTTGCAATGCAGCTGCTCGGCCTCACGCCAGGGTCCAAAGCCGAGTGAGCGTGCAGCAAAATCCGAACGGTCACCTGGTGAACGGTCGTTGTCTGCTGATACCCGGTGCGCAGAAAGCGGGTACGACCGCAGTCTTCAGTTTGCTGAGCCAGCATCCGGAGGTCGCGACACCACGGCAAAAAGAACCACAGCTGCTATCCCTTCGCGAGCCGCTGGATGTTGATGCAATTCAATGGTACGCGGACGTGCTTTGCGCGAGCCCGGACAAACTGACGATTGATGCATCGACCAGCTACCTGGCATCGCCGTTGGCGGCCCGACGCATTGAGAGCCTCATCGAGGACCCTCGAATAGTGATCATGATTCGCGACCCGGCCCGGCGGGCATTTTCTGCCTACATGGAACTCTGGAAACGCGGGACCGACCTGGAACGGCGGTCCTTCGCCACGATCCTCGACGGGCTGGAGCGTGCGGGCGGTACCGACATTCGAGACTCGGAAATGCGGTTGCTACAGGAGTCCGATGCGAACGGCAGTGTCAGGCTCGCATACACTGCAACAGGCTATCACCAGAGAGAACTTGCGGCGCCGGAATTTGCGGCCGAATTCGAGCTGCCGGAATGGCCTTTTGCTTATTTCTCTGGAAGTATCTATTCGGCCGCGGTGCAGCGCTTTGAGCGCCTGTTTCCGGGAGCAGTGAAAATAGTCATCTTCGAAGAATTCGTACGGGACCCGCAGTCAATTGTGAACGAGATTCTGAGCTTCGTCGGCCTGGACGAATTCAATGCCGCGCCGGCCCAGGTTGCGCGTTACAGGACGGTCGCACCGAAGGGGCGATTGGGCAAAGCTATGCAACATTCGACCGTGATGCAGGCTCTGCAGCGTGTTCGGGTTCTGGGTCCGGCTTTGAGCCGCGTGGTGCAGCGCTTTTTCTACGCGCAGCCGAAGCTGTCCCCGGCGGACTACAATCGTGCACGGTCATTACTGCACGCGGAATACGAATTCTGGTACGAGCGCCTCCCGGCGACGAGGTCGATGTGGGTGTAGGGAAATACAACGAACAGGTCGAACAGGAAGACGAGTACACTTTTCCGTACCATTTCGCTTCCCGGTTCGAGCCTTCGTTCCAGACCGGGTTCGTCGACTACTGGGCGATGAACTACAATCTCTCGATAGAGTTGGTGCTGGCATTGTTGCGCGAAGAGGATCCCGGGTCGGTCCTGGATATTGGCTGCGGTGACGGCCGGCTGGGCCAGGAGATCCGCAAAGCGCTTCCGGGTATCGATGTCGCGGGTGTGGATTACTCAGAACGTGCGATCGCAATGGCGCAGGCGCTCGTGCCCGATGTGCACTTCCATTCGCTGGACATTACGGCGGAGCACTCGCTGGGGGCCGCCGATGCGGCCGTATTGATGGAGGTATTCGAACACATACCGCCGGAGCAGGCTGAACAGTTTGCCGCCGCGGTTGCCCGGCTGGTCAGGGCCAATGGTTTGCTGATCGTGACTGTGCCCCACGAAAACAAGCCGCTGGAATACAAGCATTTTCAACATTTCAACACGACGTCTCTCAACCGCTATTTCCTGCCACACTTCGAAGTCGAAAAAACCCTGTACATAGAGAAGCTGGGGTGGCTGAACCGGTTTTTGAACAAGTGCGTGGCGAACGGTTTTTTTGTTCTGAATCGCCGCCGGCTTCTCGATGCGGTTTACCGTACCTACCGGGACAGGGTGTTTCAGTGTGCTTCCGAGTCACAGTGCGCGCGTATAGCAGTGTGCTATCGCCGCCGCGCTGATGGGTCAGCTTGAGCCAGGCAGAACCAAAACTGTCCGTTATCATTCCGACGCTCGACCGGGCGACGTTTCTTGCAGCCGCGCTGAGATCCATCGAGGAAAACGACCATGCGCGGGACCAGTTCGAAGTGCTCGTGATCGACAACGGATCGACCGACCAGACACAAGAAGTCGCAAGAGAAGCCGCGACGCGGTTGCCGAACCTGAGGGTTTTTCATGAAGCCGAGCCCGGACTGCACGCGGGCCGACATCGCGGTTTGCGAGAGGCCAGGGGTGAGGTGCTCGTCTATGCCGATGACGATATCCGGGCACTGCCGGGTTGGCTCGCGACTATCGCCGATATTTTTGCAGATCCTCGTGTTGCGATGGCGGGTGGCAACAACTACCCGGATTTCCAGGGCGACGTGCCCGGGTGGCTGGAACAACTCTGGGCGACGGCGGGTGACGACGGACAGGTGCTCGGCCCACTGAGCATCCTGTCACTGGCTGATGGCCGGCGCGAGATTGATCCCCTGTTCGTCTGGGGCTGCAATTTCTCGGTCCGAAAACAGGTGCTGCTGGATGCCGGCGGATTTCATCCGGACTCGATGCCGGCCGATCTGCTCCGCTTTCGCGGCGACGGCGAATCGCATGTCTCCCGATATGTGCAGGAAAGGGCACTGACCTGCATCTTCGACTCCGGCGCCAGCGTGTTGCATGCTGTTACGCCGGAGCGCATGACGCTGGACTATTTTCGCCGGCGCGCCGTCAACCAGGGCGTTTCCGATTCCTACACAGCCCTGCGGGCGCAGCCACGGAGACCAAGGGGGTTGATACACGCGGGAGCGAGGTTGCGGCGGGTGCTGAGTCGCCTTTCCTGGGCAGTCGGCTCGCGAGGGCAGGATGCCGAGTTGCGACAGCTTGAAGAATTGACCCGTGCCGGCTATGCCGAGGGTTATGACTGGCACCAGCAGCAGTACCGGGATGACGCCGAAGTCAGGGCCTGGGTGCACCGGGAAAACTACTTCGTATGAACACGCAAGCCAGGCCTGCCAGGCGGATCGCGATTTTTCATCCCGAGGGCAACTTCAACAACAACCCGCACCTGTCGGCGACGGTCGCAGCGCTTTGCAGGCATGGCTACCGGGTCGATCTTCACGCCATCCGGAAGGGATTCAACCAGGCACCACCGCACCCGGATGCAAATGTTTTCCTGTACAGCAAATACGTGATGCGAATGGTTCGCCTGCTGTCATGGTCGAGGTTCGGGCGGTGGCCGGCTGCGTGGCTCTGCGCGTGGCGATTTCGACACGTCGATGCCGACCTCATTATCGGCGTCGACGACAACGGTGTGATCGTGGCGCACTACCTGGGGCGAAAGTTCAAGCGGCCGGTGGCGCTCATCAGCTACGAGTTGCTGTTTGCTGCGGAAGTCAGCCGGCGCCGCAAGGCGGCCGAGATCTTTGCGTGCGAAGGCATAGCGTTTGCCGTGGTACAGGATCGGAAGCGAGGGGAGCTGCTGGCCGCCGAGAACCGCATCGACAGCGATAAACTGGTCTACATGCCCGTCGCGGACTGGTCATCCGCAGCGGCGCAGCGTGGCTGGCTGCGCGAGACACTCGGCATCGCTGACGACCGCAAGATCGCGCTGGCCATGGGCTCGCTGGATGACTGGACCGGCCTCAGGACAGTGCTGGATGGGCTGCGGTCCTGGCCGGCAGACTGGGCGCTGGTGCTGCATGGCCGCTACGGTCTCGCTGCGGAGGAAGCGAAGGCCTTGCTCGCCGATAACCCGCAGAACCTCTATATCTCGACCGAAGCGTTCGACTCCAACGACGATCTCGGCAAGCTGCTTGGTGACGCCGACATCGGACTCGGTCTGTACTGCCCGGACTTCCGGCACGAGCACACCGGCCTGAACCTGCAGTACATCGGCCTGGCATCCGGCAAGATCGCGACCTTTCTGCGCTTCGGCGTGCCCGTGCTGGTCAACTTCGAAGGCGAGATGGCGGACGACGTGGCCGGGGAAGGGCTTGGCGTGGTCGTGCCGCGCGTCGAGGATATTCCGCAGGTCCTTGCGCAGGTGCCGGAGAAAGATGCCGCTGCCAGCGCGCGCTGCCAGCAGTTCTTCGACCGCAAGCTCGCGGTCAGCGCAAGCTTCGAGTCGCTGCTCGAACGCATCGACGAAACCTGGCAAGAGGGTCGGAGTCGGCACTGACCCGATATCTGCTTATAGCCGCGGGGAATAAGGCCGGTACTTCTCGCAAAACACCCTGTTAGAATGCGCGGCTTATTCGATTTGGAGAAGACGGTTATGCACCGCCTGAATTTCGTACTAATCCCCGCATTCCTGCTGCTGGTCGCCTGCGGTGGCGACAAGACGCCGGAGACCGCAATGACCTCGACCGAAACAGCGACCGCCGACGCTGACAACCCGTTCTTTACCGAGAGCACCTTGCCTTATGGCATGCCGCGGTTCGACCTGATCGAGGACGAACACTTTGCGCCTGCGCTGGAGCGCGGCATGGCCGAGCAGATGACCGAGATCCTGGCGATCGCCGAGAACCCGGAGCCGGCCACGTTCGAGAATACGATTGTTGCGATGGAGCGTTCGGGCCAGTTGCTCATCCGCACACAGCGTGTGTTTTTCAATATCACGAGCACGGACACGAATGACACGTTGCAGGCCGTGCAAAAAGAGATGTCGCCGAAGTTCTCGGCACATTACGACAACATCCTGCTGAACGATGAGCTGTTCGCCCGTGTTGCCACGCTGCATGAGAATCGCAACGATCTCGGGCTGGATGCAGAGTCGGTGCGGCTCGTTGAGCGCTACTACCTGGACTTCAAACGCGCCGGTGCGCAGCTGTCGGCCGAAGAAAAGCTGCGCCTGCGAGAGATCAACTCCCGGCTCGCCGAGCTGGGCACCGAGTTCTCGCAAAACGTACTGGACGAGGTCAACGACTCCGCGGTCGTCATCGATACGCGCGAGGAACTGGCCGGCCTGACTGACGCCGAGATTGAAGCTGCAGCTGCCGAAGCAGCATCCCGTGACCTGGACGGCAAGTATGTGCTCGTACTCAAGAACACGACACAGCAACCGCCCCTGACCAGCCTGGAGAATCGCGCACTCCGCCAGCGCATCCAGGAAGCCTCGATGGCGCGCGGCAGTCGCGGTAACGAGTACGATACGCGCGGCATCGTGGCTGACATTCTGCGGCTGCGGTCCGAGCGTGCAACACTGCTCGGCTACGAGACGCACGCGGCTTTTGCACTGGAGGACCAGACGGCCAAGACGGTGGACGCCGTTAACAATATTCTCGGGCAAATGGCGCCGCGCGCCTATGCCAACGCACGCAAGGAAGCGGCCGACCTGCAGGCGTTGATCGATGAAACGGAAGAAGAGCCGTTCGAGCTCGCGTCCTGGGACTGGCTCTATTACACCGAGAAGCTGCGCAAGCAGCGCTACGACCTGGATACAAGCCAGCTGAAGCCCTACTTCGAACTCAACCGGGTTCTCGAGGACGGCGTCTTTTTCATGGCCGAACACCTCTACGGCCTGACCTTCGAGGAACGCCCGGAATTGCCCGTCTACAACGACGATGTGCGGGTCTTTGAAGCGTTCCTGGACGGCAAGGCGATCGGTCTGTTTTTCTTCGACCCGTACGCCCGCGCATCCAAGCGGGGCGGCGCCTGGATGAACGCCTACGTCTCGCAGTCGAACTTGCTGGAGAGCCGCCCGGTTGTCGGCAATCACCTGAACATCGTCAAGCCCCCGGCCGGGGAGCCGACGTTGATGACGCTGGATGAAGTCGAGACGACGTTCCATGAGTTCGGTCACGCCGTGCATGGCCTGTTCTCCGACGTCACCTATCCGCGCTTTTCCGGCACCAGCGTGCCGCGGGATTTTGTCGAGTACCCGTCGCAGGTGCACGAGATGTGGCAATTCTGGCCGGAAGTGCTGGCGAACTACGCCGTGCACTACGAGACCGGCGAGCCGATTCCGCAGGAAATGCTCAACAAGGTGATCGCGGCCGAACAGTTCAACCAGGGGTTCGACACCGGCGAGCAACTGGCGGCCGCCATCCTGGACACGCAACTGCACCAACTGCCGCTCGATGACATTCCGCCGGCTGAAGCGCTGATGGAAACACAGGCGAAGATCCTGAAAGATGCCGGCGTCGAGTTTGCGGCGGTTCCGCCGCGCTACAGTACGCCGTACTTCAGCCACAGCATGGGCGGCTATTCGTCCGGCTACTATTCGTATACATGGAGCGAGGTGCTGGACGCGGACAGCGTCAAATGGTTCAGGGAAAACGGTGGCCTGAAGCGCGAAAACGGCGACCACTTCCGCAAAACGCTGCTGTCGAAAGGCGGCAGCGTTGATGCGATGCAGCTGTTCCGCGATTTCCGCGGCGCAGACCCGTCGGTCGAACCGCTGCTGGAAAGACTGGGCCTGAACTAGGCAAATCCGCGACCCGACTCCAGGGGCAGGTTAACTGTCCCTGGAATCTTACATCGGCGCGCGTGGTGCGCGGTCTCTTTTCTCTGCGCCTGCTTTTGCCACGGACTCCGGTTGGCAGGAACCCGGCTGTATACGGTTGCGGATGGTACAGTCGACGTTGAACGTGTCGGTTGCGTGCAGTGTCTGTTCCGCCGACTCGGAGGCGAGCTGGTATCGCACTGCGAAACCGAAGCGAAAGGAGGCGCGCTGCGCCTTGTCCGGGGTCATCTGCAGATACCTCGACTCGATGTTGACCGGTTGAGACGTGAAGTCCCGCAGGTCGTAAGTCACGGATATTCCAGGAGCAATATCGATCGGCATCGCCGTCGTGTGTACCGTGGAATTGTAGTAAACGGTCTGTGCGCTGAGCCGCAGGTACTCGCTGGTCGTGTTGGAAAAGGTGACTTCCCTGCCATCGATGCTGACGCGCAGTTTCTCGTCCTCAACGTCCAGCGACGGGTACAGGTCATCGAAATCGCGCGACAGGATTGCAACGTTGATCGGTACCTGCACGGGCTGGCCGTCGGTTGCGACCAGTTCGTCGGGGCAGTCGGCCTGCAGCAGGTAGCCGGCAAAACTGCGCATGTCGCAACGCACCCTGAATGTCCTGCTGGACGGTTGCATGCCCGCCGAAACGTCCTGCAGATTCGCCTGCAAGTTGACGCGCAACGCCGCGAGCGCCTCTTCCGCTTCGGCGACGCAGCGGCGCGCATCGCAAGGCAGGATCGAAGGTGTCGGCAATTCAGCAACCGCGACCGGCGCGTCGTCGACCGCTTCGAGATCAACCAGTTGCGCGAAGTCGATATCGCCCTCGTAGTACTGGGTCAGCCCGCTGATTACAGGCTGGATTTCGAGCGCTACCTGGTTGGACGTGCGGCGATGAGACTGCATTCGCTCGGTCGCTTCCCGGATTTGCAGGCGCGCGTTGTCTGCTTCGGCATCGTAGGTCGACAGCAGCGAAATCAGCCGGCGCTGATCGAGGTCGGTATTCAGCAGCGCTTCGTCGACCGCGCGATTGTACGCCGTTTCCTCGAACGTGGTTTCGTAGCGATAACTGACGTCCTTGATCTTGCCGCCGGTACCGACTGCGATTGTGCCGTTGATGATCTTGTCCAGCATGCCGGAGTCTTCGTCGCGGAACGGGTTCATCGGGTTGCAGCGGTGCGACTCCGGGTAGACCTGTGGTGTACATTCGGCAACACGGGTATCGAATGCCGCGGTCAGGTCATTCAGCCGCACCAGGTAGCCAACGTCGGGCGGTTCATCGGATGCGGTAACCGTCTTGAAAACCCAGCTGCCATCCTTGTTATTGACAAGGTGTGCATAAACCGGCGTTGCACCCATGAAATAATTGCCGGACTCGACAACCTCGGCTGCCGCAGGGTCCTCTTTCGGCGACTGGCCACCACAGGCGGAACAGAAAACGAGCAGGCTCAACGCCAGCGCCTGCTGCCTGCCAAAAATCTCGATCTTCATTCGCTTGACAATAATCAAAGGAGTCAAGCGCGGAGTATAAGCAAACAGCTGTCACTTTCGGCGCGGAATTGTGTCGCATTTTTGCGACTCCGTTGAAATCTGGGACGCGGGTCAAGTTATGCGGGCGGCGTGAACCGCCTGGCAGGTTGAAAAAGCAGTTCCTTCCGCTCACGCCCTTTTTTGCCACCCGGGTATTTACGTTTGCTGCATTTCGCGCATACTCGCCAGATTTTATGCCGGGAGAATGACAATCAAAAATTCAACTCTGTTGGTAGTTGCTGCATTGGTGATCACAGCCTGCGGGTCGGACGACACCCGCACTCCGGCAACGACCAATTCGATCGTGGCCGATGTGGTCTACCATTCGGGCAAAATCTGGACCGTCAACACCGCGCAGCCGACGGCAGAAGCCGTCGCGATCCGTGACGGCAGGATTGTTTTCGTCGGTAGCGATGATGCGGTGCGCATTCATATCGGGTCCGATACCGAGGTGCACGACCTGCAGGGCCGGCTGATGTTGCCGGGATTCCAGGATGCGCACATTCACCCGATCGGTGCCGGCGTGGAGGCCGCCCTCTGTGACCTGAACGGCCTCGAGAGTGTCGCGCTTTACCGCGATCGTATCGCGGCATACGCAACAGCCAACCCGGATGTGCCGTGGATTACTGGCGGCGGCTGGTCGATGGCGGCGTTTGGCCCCGGTGCGCTCGCCAGCAAAACCATCATCGACGAACTCGTGGCGGATCGTCCCGTCTACCTCTCGTCGCAGGATGGCCACTCAGGCTGGGCGAACAGCAAAGCCCTCGAAATTGCCGGCATAACGAAAGACACGCCGGATCCGCCGGACGGCATCATCGACCGGGACCCGGAAACCGGGGAGCCGATCGGAAGTTTGCAGGAAGGCGCAATGTCACTGGTTACCCGGCATATACCGCCGACGACTGGACAACAGCGCGAGGCAGGGCTTGCCTACGCACGTGACCTCTTGCACAGCTATGGCATAACGTCGATGCAGGTTGCATATGCCTACGAAGACGACCTGCAGACGTTCGCTGCACTCGACAGAGCCGGCCAACTGGATATGCGCGTCGTCGCTGCCCTGTGGTGGGAGCGAGACGGAACCGAGGAACAGATCCCCGGGCTGATCGCCTTGCGCGACAAATACACCGAAGGCAACTTGCGCGCGACTTCGGTCAAGATCATGCAGGACGGCGTCATGGAGAACTACACGGCGGTCATGCTCGAACCCTACCTGGTGCCGGGTGGTACGCGTGGCATACCGATGGTCGAACCCGAGTTCCTCAAGACTGCGGTAACCCTGCTTGACGAGGAAGGTTTCCAGGTTCATTTCCATGCCATCGGTGACGGTGCAATACGCCAGGCACTGGATGCGGTTGCTGCTGCAAAGGCAGCGAACGGCGAACTGGGCAATCGTCACCACATCTCCCACTTGCAGGTTATCCACCCGGCGGATATCCCGCGTTTCGCCGAGCTGGATGTTGTCGCCAACTTCCAGCCGTTGTGGGCGTACAACGACAGTTACGTGACCGACCTCACTGTACCGTTCATCGGCGACGAGCGTGCGAGCTGGATGTACCCGATCGCGGCAGTCGCCGAAGCGGGTGGCAGGCTGGCTTTCGGCAGCGACTGGTCCGTATCGACCGCCAACCCGATGCCGCAAATTGAAACTGCCGTTACGCGCGTCGATACCGCTACGCATGACACGAAACCCCTGAACCCGGACCAGGCCGTCACGGTCGAGCAGGCAATTGCAGCGTTTACGATTGGCAGTGCCTGGGTGAACGGGCAGGACGATACGACTGGCTCCATCGAAGTCGGCAAGCTGGCGGACCTGATCGTCCTCGATCGTGACCTGCTGGCAATCAACCCGCAGGATATTTCCGACGCCAGGGTGTTGCTAACGTTGTTTGGCGGGCGCGTCGTATTTGGCGACCCGGAAACCCTGTAGGCACGCAACTGGCGGCGCTGGTCATCGATACAGCAACGCAACGAGCGCCAGGCTGGCTGAGCCCTGGCGATTCAGCATGTTCCAGTTGGGTATTTGTCGCAGGGCGGCGCCTGTGCAATATTGCCGGCCTTTGAAATTCGGCAACCAACCGAGGTACCAGGATGACCGGCAAGACCTGCAAAACCCTGTTGACAATTATTGGCTTTGCGCTGGCATCAGTTGGCGTTGCAGAAGACGAGGCGATATCGGCGGTTTCGGCAAAACCGTTACAGGCCATGCAGCGCCTGGCGCCACTCGCCGGCGAGTGGGACATGACTGTGCACATGTCAGCAGACGACGGGCAGACCTGGAATGCGAGCCCGGCGCAGGCCGTCAGTCTCGAGTATGGCCACAAGGGGTTCATGCTCGAGGAAAAGCCGGCAACGCTCGACGGACCCGGGTTTCACATGCACACATGGCTGACCTACGACCAGTACCGCGAGGTTTACCGCAAGGCAGCGCTCGATGATGTCTGGGGTATTTTCGACCTGTACGAAGGCAGCATCCAGGGCGACCGGCTGGTGCTGACAAACCTGGCTGCCGGCACCTATTTCCCGCTTGGGGACGGGGCCTGGCGCGGCTTTCGACTGACCATCGAACTCAAGAGCGACGAGCGCTGGATCTGGATCGACAAAACGGACGACGACGGTGCGAGCTGGCAGCCTGCCTTCAAGGTGCAGTACCTGCGGCGTGCCGGCTGAAAAGCTCGTACGAGTTGGGACCAGGATACAGGGGCGCAGGTGGAGGAGTAGAATAGGGCAACAAGACTGAACAGGGAGTGGGCATGGCACTGCAATACTTTGACAAGTCGGCGAGCACCGCAGAAATCACCCAGGCGCTGCGGCGTGACGGAGCCGCCGCTGTCAGGAATGTCGCCGATCACAGTGTCATCGACAAGGTCATGGAGGAACTCCGGCCAGCCCTCGACAGTTACAAGGCCAGCGAAGCCAGTCCGTTCGACGGCAACGACACATTACGAACAGATTACGGCTTGCTGTCGTACGCGCCAGCCGCCGCAGCGCTGGTCGATCACGACCTGGTGATCGAAGTTGCAAACGACATACTGTTGCCGCACTGCGCCAGCTACAACATCGGCAGCATGACGGCGATCGAGATTCATCCCGGTGAGTCCGCACAGGCGCTGCACCGCGACGACTCCCTGTATCCGATCGAAAACGCCGGCATGGAACTGATGGTCGCCGCCATGTGGGCGCTGAACGATTTCACCGTTGCAAACGGCGGCACGCGGATCGTCACCGGCAGCCACCGTTTTCTCAGGTCCTGGCACCTGCCGGATGTTTCCGACTGGGTTTCCGCGGAAATGCCGAAGGGCTCGGTACTCTTTTACCTTGGGTCGACCTGGCACGGAGGCGGTGCGAACGACAGTGACGGGCCTCGACTTGGCCTGGTCAATACCTACTCGCTGGGCTGGCTGCGCCCGGAGTCGAACCCGTATCTTGAGACTCCGCCGGAGATCGCTGCGCAGTATGCGCCGCGTCTGCGTGCCTTGCTCGGCTACTCGGCATACGGCTTCGGTGACGACATGATCGGCGGCTCGGACGGAAAATGCGTCGCGTGGGTCGACGAACCGCCGGTACCGGAGTGGCGGGACAGCCGTGGCCAGATCGGTTCCGAGGAGGACGCGGAAGCACAATCCGGTGTATAGGCTATAGTTGGAAATACCAACCTATAACAATAAAGAGGGGAACCGCCCATGGAAGCATTGATCGGGCTCGTCATCGGCATTGCTATCTCGGCCGTTATCTCCGGCACCGTCATCTGGATTGTCAGCAAATTGAACCTTGGCCTGAAGGTCGACAGTTTCCTGTGGGCGATGGGCGCTGGCCTGCTGATCGGGGCTGCAACCAACCTGCTGACGCACCTGGTACCACTCGGCAACGATATCCTGCAGGTCATCGTCAACCTGGTCGTCGCGGCCGTCGTCATCTTTGCCTGTGGTTCGCTGTTGAAGGGCATGACGGTCGATGGCTTCACCGGTGCGTTGATCGCTTCAGTGGCAATCGCCGTGATCAGTTTCCTGCTGTTAATCGTCGTGCTCGGCGGCGCTGCACTTTTCGGCTCGCCTGCGACTGCCTGATCGCGACATGCGGAGCCTGGGTCACCGGACAGGCGTCCGGGCGGCACAACCGGTTGCAAGTTGACTAATTGTCAGTATTAGACAAGTATTTAGTCTTTGGCTCTTTGAGTCGATGCAATTCGGGTAGCCAGTGGTGAACAGCCTGTTTCCGGCCAGAAAAGTCGAACCATTCGAGTCGATCCCTGACCTGATCCGCAAACATTCGACCGCCGTTCCGGACCAGGTGGCGGTGCAGGTCGGTGATCGATCACTGAGCTACCGCCAACTCGACCAGGTGATAGACCGCGTGTCGGCCACCTTCCAGGAGCGGCAGCTGGAAACCGGCGACGTTGTTGCAATCTGTGCCGCGACATCCGTTGAGTACGTTGCGGTTTTCCTGGGCGCGCTGCGCGCCGGTCTGGTGCCGGCGCCGATCGCACCATCCGTGACGGCGGAACAAATGGCATCGATGCTCGACGATTGCGACGCATGCTTCCTGTTTGCCGACGAGCTCGCCAGCCCGGCTGACAGCCAGGCCGTCCGGATCCAGATCGACAGCATCGAAGACTGGCTGCTGCCGGTCGATTCCCGGCCGCTTCCAACCAAGATCCAGCCCGACTGGCTGTTCAACATCATCTATTCCAGCGGCACCACGGGCACGCCGAAGGGCATCGCGCAGCCGCACGGTATGCGCTGGGCGCAAATCCTGCGCGGCGCCGGCTACGGCTACTCCGGCAGCACGCGTACCTTGTTGGCGACGCCGTTGTATTCCAACACGACACTGGTGTCTTTTTTTCCGACACTGGCTTTCGGCGGCAGTGTCTACCTGATGCCGAAATTCGACGCGCTCGGCTATCTGCAACTAGCAGAAAGGTTGCGGATCACGCATTCAATGCTCGTGCCGGTGCAGTACCAGCGCATCATGGCCCTGGCGGAGTTTGAGCGTTTCGACCTGTCTGCTTTCGAGATGAAGTTTTGCACCAGCGGGCCTTTCAACGATGCAGTGAAAGCGGATGTCCTGCAACGCTGGCCCGGCGGACTGATCGAGATCTACGGCATGACCGAAGGCGGTGGTGCCTGTGTGCTGAAAGCTCACGAGCATCCGGACAAGTTGCACACGGTCGGCCGGCCGGTTCCCGGGCACGACATCCGGCTGCTAAAGGACGATGACTCGGTGGCAGCTGCCGGCGAGCCTGGCGAGATCGTTGGCCACTCGCCCAGCATGATGCAGGGCTACTACGGCCAGCCCGGCAAGACTGCAGAAATCGAATGGTTTGACGAAACCGGCAAACGCTTCCTCCGGTCCGGCGACATCGGCCGGTTCGACAGCGACGGCTTCCTCGAGCTGGTCGACCGGAAGAAGGACATGATCATCAGTGGCGGTTTCAATATTTTTCCGAGCGATCTCGAGAACGAACTACTGCGGCACCCGGCAGTCGACGAGGCAGCCGTCATCGGTGTGCCATCGGACAAGTGGGGCGAATCGCCGGTCGCATATGTTGTAGCACGCGGTGCCGACGAAACGACCGACAGCGAATTGTTGGCGTGGTGCAATGAGCGAGTTTCGCCGGTACAGCGCCTGGTCCGACTGTTCCTCGTCAGCGAACTGCCGCGCAATGGCATCGGCAAGGTAATGAAAAAAGAGTTGCGCGCCTGCTACCTCGAGCTTGCCGGTACCAGCGGCTAGCCGCTATTCCGTCGCCAGGCGCTGCTCCAGAACGTTACGCTGCACTTTGCCGGTTGACCCGCGGGGGAACTCGTCTGTGCGAATAAAGCGCACGTCCTTTGGCAGCTTGTAACTCGCGAGGACGCCATCGCACATCGCCAGTACGTCCTCTGTCGTCAGGTCCCCGGCACTGGACGCGACAAATGCAACCGGAACTTCGCCCCACCTGGCATCCGGCCTCCGCACAACCGAAACTTCGTCTACCCGGGGGTCTGCCAGCAGAACCTGCTCGATCTCGGCAGGGTAGATGTTTTCTCCGCCCGACTTGATCAGGTATTTCAGCCGGTCGACGAATTCGTACAGGCCGCTTTCCGGGCAGCGTCGGAATACGTCGCCCATGTGGTACCAGCCACCGCGAAAGCAGTGTGCATTTGCTTCGTCGTCGCCCACGTAGCCGGAGAATAGTGTCGGCCCGCGGAATATCACCTCGCCCGGCATACCATCCGGGACGTCCTGGTCAAACTCGTCAACCAGCCGGATCTCGCATCCCGCGGTTTTTCGCTTGAGCAGCGTCTGTGGCACTGCACCGACCGGGATCAGGCTGCCGGTTCCCGGTGAGATGCCGGTTTCTGTCGAGCCAAAGGAGTCGAGGTACGGTGCGTTGAACAGTGTGCTCAGCTCCCCGATCTGTTCTCGACGTATCAGGTCCGGCATGCCGCCCACTATGCCGACACCGCGCAGGCGCGGCCGCAGGCTGTGCATGCAGTCGATGAGCTTGTCCGCCATGCCCGGCAGCACACTGAACCAGCGGGTGCGATAGCTTGCCAGTCCTCGGGCAATGACGTCGGCGTCGAAGCCATCCGTGATGAAGACTGTTCCGCCGCGCAACAGCGTAGCCAGTGACTGGTCGGCCGAACCGATATGGAATAACGGTGACCAGGCGAAGAACGTGTCGTCTGTCGGCACCGCCAGCTCGGCTGCATAGACGAACGCGCGGTACAGGCTGGCGCGATGTGAAATGAAGGCGCCCTTCGGATAGCCGGTCGTGCCGCTGGTGTAGAGAACCAGCAAGCCGTCGTCCGGCAACGCCATTGGTGCGATGCTTGTTGTCGATACGGCGCGCAGGCGTTGCTCGTAGTCCTTGCCGAAGGCGATCCGTGTTGTCTGCTCGTCTGCGGCACTGTTGACGAGGTGCTCGAACTCTTCGTCGAAAAACACCAGCGCCGGGGAGACCAGCCGCAGGCAGTGCATGAGTTCCGCTGCCGCCAGCCGCCAGTTCTGGCAGCAGGCGATGATTCCGGTTCTGGCCGCCGCCAGCAAAACCTCGACAAACGCGATCGAGTTTCGTCCGACGATGGCGACG
>JAUIDP010000069.1 GCA_030429005.1 Gammaproteobacteria bacterium
CAACTCGCGCCGGACTGCAACGGCGTCGCCGCGCTGGTTGCTGTCGGCGGCTTTGGTCGCGGTGAACTGCACCCGGGCTCGGACGTCGATGTCATGGTGCTGCTGCCCGATGACCCGGACGTCTCGCTCGAAACGCAAATCGGCGCGTTCATGACGGCTCTCTGGGATACCGGGCTGGAAATCGGGCACAGCGTGAGAACCGTACAACAGTGTCATGACGAGGCCGAACTGGACCTGAGTGTTGCGACTTCGCTGATGGAATCGCGGCTGCTCGACGGCCCCGCCGCTCTTTTCGAGCAGCTGCAGACAGTGATTTCCCCGGACAATATCTGGCCGGCCAGGCAGTTTTTCGCGGAGAAACGCAAAGAACAGATCGCGAGGCACCACCGCTACGACGACACGGCCTACAACCTTGAGCCCAATGTCAAAGGCAGCCCCGGCGGCCTGCGCGACATCCAGATGGTCGGCTGGGTGGCCAAGCGGTATTTCGGCGTCGAGACGTTCGAAGAACTCGTGCCGCACAAGTTCCTGACCCGGGGCCAGGTCAAGCGGCTCAAGGAAGGACAGGAGTTTCTCTGGCGCGTGCGCTTCGGGTTGCACGTGCTGACCGGACGTCGCGAAGATCGCTTGCTGTTCGACCACCAGATCAATCTCGCGAAGATGCTGGGCTACGAAGACGCCAGTTACACGCTGGCGGTCGAACAATTGATGCAGCGCTACTACCGCACCGTCATGGAACTCAGCCGCTTGAACGAGATGCTGCTGCAGCTGTTCGAAGAAGCGATCCTGATGGACCCGGACGCAGAACCGGAACCGCTAAACGCACGCTTCCAGGTCAAGAACGGCTTCCTGCAGACCGTCGACAACAAGGTTTTTGCACGCGACCCGACGGCGTTGCTGGAAGTGTTTCTGCTGCTGCAACAGAACCCGGAGATTCGCGGCGTCAGCGCCTACACTGTTGGCCTGATCAAACGCAACCTGCACCTGATCGACGAGGAGTTCCGGCAGAATCCTCGCAACCACCGCCTGTTCCTGTCCATCCTGCGTGCAGAGGAAGGTGTGACGCATGAACTGCGGCGCATGAACCTGTACGGCGTACTTGGCCTGTACATCCCGGCTTTCGGCCGCATCGTCGGGCGCATGCAGTATGACCTGTTTCATGCGTACACGGTCGACGAACACACCCTGTTCGTCGTCAGCAACCTGCGCAGGTTCGCCCTGCCACGCTATGACGACGAGTACCCCGACTGCAGCCGTATCATGCAGTCGTTCGAGAAACCCGAAATTGCCTACCTCGGCGGCCTCTTCCACGACATTGCGAAGGGTCGCGGCGGCGATCACTCCGAACTGGGCGCGGTCGATGCCGAGGCATTTTGCCTGGAGCACGGGCTCAGCAAGTACGACGCCGGCATCGTGGCCTGGCTCGTGCGCAACCACCTGGTGCTGTCGACCACCGCGCAAAAGAAGGATATCGGCGATCCGGCAGTGATCGACGAATTTGCCTCTGTCGTAAAGGACCCGCTGCACCTGGACTACCTGTACGTACTGACGGTAGCGGACGTGCGTGGCACCAATCCCAAGTTGTGGAATTCGTGGAAAGCCACGTTGTTCGGGGACCTGTACGAGTTGACACACCGTGCATTGCGGCGCGGCCTGGAGAACCCGACTGATCGCGAACAGCTGGTCCGCGAAAAGCAGGACAAGGCACGTGCCGGCCTGGCCGACCTGGGGCGCGACTCGGACGAAGTCGATGCAATCTGGCAGTTGTTCGACGACGACTATTTCCTGCGGCACCGCAGTGCCGAAATTATCTGGCACACGGACTGGCTCGCAGACTCGAACATCGAAACGAGCGTGGGTCTCGTCGACCTGCGACGCCGGGCGGACGGTGACGGTGTTGAAGCCGTACTGTACACACCGCGTTCCCGACGCACCTTTGCACATGTCACGGCGGCGCTGGACGAACTGAGCATGACCATCGTCGATGCGCGCATCGTGCCGCTGCACAACGGCTACAGCATCGATACCTACATTTTCATGGAACTCGACAAGCGCATCGATATCGACGAATCCCGCCTGGCCAAGGTTCGGCGCCTGCTGACGCGGGTGCTGGCATCGAGCGACGACAATACGGTCCGGGTAACGCGTACCGCGCCGCGAACCGTACGTATGTTCACGACTCCGGCAAGCGTCGAATTCGGCGCCGACACACCGAATAACCGCACAGTCATGGACCTGGTCGCGGCGGACCGACCCGGACTTCTCAGCAAGGTGGGCCAGACCTTCATCGAACTCGGCATCGATATCGAGGCGGCGAAGATCATGACCATCGGCGAACGCGCCGAGGATGTATTCTATATCAGCGACGAGGCTGGCAATCCGCTGGATGCGGAGGCCAGGCAACAACTACGCGACAATCTTGTCGCCAAACTGGGTGACTAATGCAGGACTTGACTGAAATTATCGAACGCGGTTTTGACGCAGGTGGCCAGATGGCTGACGCCACGGAAACCGAAGAACTTCGCGAAGCAGTAGACACGGCGATCGGCATGCTCGATGCGGGCAGCATGCGCGTTGCCGAACCGGTCGATGGCGGCTGGCAGGTAAACCAGTGGCTGAAGAAGGCGGTCTTGCTGAGTTTCCGGCTCGCCGACAACGAGGTCGTCGAAGGCGCACACAGCAAGTTTTTCGACAAGGTGCCGATGAAGTATGCCAACTACTCTGCCTACGACTTCAAGAGCGACGGCGTGCGCGTTGTGCCGGATGCCATCGTGCGCCGCGGCGCGTATGTTGGCAATGATGTCGTGTTGATGCCGAGCTACGTCAATATCGGCGCCTACGTCGACACCGGCACGATGGTCGACACCTGGGCGACCGTCGGCAGCTGCGCGCAGATCGGCAAGAACGTGCACCTGTCGGGCGGCGTCGGTATCGGCGGCGTGCTGGAGCCGGTACAGGCCGGCCCGACGATAATTGAAGACGACTGTTTCATCGGTGCCCGTTCGGAGATCGTCGAAGGCGTGGTCGTTGAAAAAGGCTCGGTCATCTCGATGGGTGTCTACATCGGGCAAAGCACTCGTATCTATGACCGGGAACGCGACGAGGTCAGCTATGGACGCGTGCCGGCCGGGTCTGTTGTCGTTTCAGGCAACCTGCCGGCGGAAAACGGCAAGTATTCGCTGTACTGCGCGGTCATCGTCAAACGCGTCGACGAGAAGACTCGTGCAAAGACCAGCCTCAACGACCTGTTGCGCAATGCCAGGTAGCAGGACACCGCATGTTGACCGTCTACGGAATTAACAGTTGCGACGCCTGTCGTGCCGCACGCAAATTTCTTGACAGCAGGGATATCGAATTTCGCTTTCATGACCTGCGCGCAGACGGGCTGGATATCCAGATGCTCGAACGCTGGAGTGACCGCCTCGGCTGGGAGCGACTGGTGAACAAGCGCAGCCTGACCTGGCGCAAAATTCCGGAAGTGGACCGCAATGATATGAACAGGGACAAGGCGTTGGCCGCGATCCTCGAACGCCCGACACTGATGAAGAGACCGGTTCTGGAAGCGGCTGAATACATCGCCGTCGGTTTCTCGGAAAAGCGATTTACCGATTTCCTGGCGAAACTGCAGTCGGCAGCGCGCTAACCGATGCGGCCGGTAATATAGTCCTCGGTCAGTTTGTGCCGCGGATTTGTAAAAATCCTGTCGGTCTCGTCGACTTCGACCAGCGTACCCAGGTGAAAGTACGCCACCCGCTTCGATACTCTCGCCGCCTGCTGCATTGAATGCGTCACGACGACGATTGCATAGTCTTCCGACAATTCGTCGATCAGGTCTTCGATCCGCGCCGTCGCGATCGGGTCCAGCGCCGAGCAGGGCTCATCCATCAGGATCACTTCCGGCCCTACCGCGATGGTTCTTGCAATGCAAAGGCGCTGTTGCTGGCCGCCGGATAACCCGGTACCAGCGTCATCCAGCCGGTCTTTCACCTCGTCCCACAGCCCGGCCCGCTCCAGGCTGGTGCGCACGATCTGGTCAAGTTCGGCGCGGTCCGCCGCCAGGCCGTGGATACGGGGGCCGTAGGCGACGTTGTCGTAGATACTCTTGGGAAACGGGTTGGGTTTCTGGAAGACCATGCCGACCCGCGCGCGCAACGCCACCGGGTCAAGGTTCCTGCTGTAGATATCCTGTCCGTCCAGCAGGATGGTGCCGCTGACGCGGGCACTCTCGATCGAGTCGTTCATGCGGTTCAGGCAGCGCAGAAACGTCGACTTGCCGCAACCGGACGGGCCGATCAGCGCAATGACCTCCTGCTTGCCGATCTCCAGCGTTACGTTCCGGATCGCATGATTGTCGCCGTAGTAGACGTCGACGTTCTCGGCGACGACGAACGGGTTCTTGCTCCGCACATCGCCGATGGTCGCGCCCAGTTCCGTCGTCTGTCCCGGCTCAGCGCGCGCTGCAGCGAGGTTTACCAGGTTTTCATTTGTTGCATTGCTCATATCTTTCGCTGCCGTATCGAAACCGGTTCGTGCCTTTGGCGGGTTACCAGTTGCGTTGCATTCGCTTGCGGATAATGACTGCCGCAAGATTCATCAACAACAGGAAACCGAGCAGCACGATTATCGCCGCTGACGTCCTCTCGGCGAACGCCCGCTCCGGACTGTCGGCCCACAAGTAAATCTGCACCGGCAGCGCAGTTGCAGGATCCGTCAACCCGGCGGGAACGTCGACGATAAATGCAACCATGCCGATCATCAACAAGGGCGCTGACTCACCGAGCGCGCGGCTCATGCCGATAATCGTACCGGTCAACATGCCCGGCAGCGCGAGCGGCATTACGTGATGGAACACCACCTGCATGCGCGACGCACCAAGACTTGACGCCGCGTCCCGAATCGATGGCGGCACGGATTTGATGGCGGCCCTCGATGCAATGATGATAACCGGCAAGGTCAACAGGGACAGTACCAGGCCACCCACCAGCGGCGCCGATCGTGGCAGCGATGCCCAATTGATGAATACCGCCAGGCCCAGCAAGCCGAACACGATCGACGGAACCGCAGCCAGGTTGTTGATGTTGACCTCGATGATGTCCGATATGCGGCTTCGCGGTGCGAACTCTTCAAGATAGACGGCCGCGGCAACGCCGGTCGGAAACGCGATGACGACGGTTACGAGCAACATGTAGAAGCTTCCCATCAACGCACCCCGGATACCGGCCAACTCCGGCTCACGCGAGTCACCATTGGTGAACAACGCCGTATTCCAGCCTTTTTTCAGCAATTCCTGTTGCTGCAATTGCCCCACCCAGTACACCTGCGCGACCGAGAGCTGGCCGGAGTCGTCTTCTACCGGCTCGCCTTCTGAACGCTTGATCAACATGTCGACGTTGGCTGATGCGGGCACCCACAGTGTTTGTGTCGTGCCTAAAAGTGCCGGGTCCTGCTCGACGAGGTCGCGAACCTGGTAAGCCGCGCCGACGCTGAGAAGCCGGTACAACTCACGGCGCTGACTACGTTCGGTCACCTCCGGAAACAGTTTGCGCAGCGCATCGCGCACCAGGCCGTCAAAATCCGCAAACGCAAAATCCGGCTCGCCGCCCGGCGCGATGACGGCTTCGCTCAACTCGACGTCAAGGCTGATATACGTCTGTCGGAATGCCGAAGCCCCTTTACCGAACAGGTCGACGAAAAACACGCCGAGAAAAAGAATACCGACTGTCGTGGCCAGCAGCCCGGTGTACCGGAACACGAGTTCCTTTCGCCGCCGCCTGGAGAGCCCTGCCTCCACTTTTTGCCGGTTCGTCGTGCTCGTCGCCATGGCCATACTACTCGTACTGCTCACGGTACTTGCGCACCACGCGCAAGCCAGCCATGTTCAGTATCAGCGTGACAATGAACAGGATCAGTCCCAGTGCAAATGCGGCCAGCGTCTTGGCGCTGTCGAACTCCTGGTCGCCAACCAGAAGCGTCACGATCTGCACAGTCACCGTTGTAACTGCCGCAAACGGGTTGGCCGTCAGGTTGGCCGCCAGCCCTGCTGCCATTACGACAATCATCGTCTCGCCAATGGCACGCGATACGGCCAGCAGGATACCGCCGACGATCCCGGGCAATGCCGCCGGCAGAATCACCTTTGTCATGGCTTCGGAGCGCGTTGAGCCCAGCCCGAGCGCACCGTCGCGCATCGATCCCGGAACGGCCTTGATCGCATCGTCGGCAAGTGATGAGACCAGCGGGATGATCATGATGCCCATGACGAGTCCTGCTGCGAGCGCGCTCTCCGATGCGACCTCGAAGCCCAGCGACTCGCCCGTACGCCGCACCCACGGCGCGATTGTCAGCGCGGCGAAAAACCCGTATACGACCGTCGGTATTCCGGCCAGCAATTCGAGCAAGGGCTTGGCAATTTCGCGAACCCCGCGCGATGAATACTCGGCGAGGTAAATTGCCGTCATCAGGCCGACCGGTACGGCAACCAGCATCGCGATTCCGGTGATCAGCAACGTACCGGTGAACAGCGGAATGGCACCGAAACTGCCGGAGGATCCGACCTGGTCCGCGCGAATGGCAGTTTGCGGACTCCAGTTCGTGCCGAACAGAAAATCGCTTATCGGCACTTCACCGAAAAACCGGACCGCTTCAAACAGTACCGACAGCACGATGCCGATCGTCGTGAAAATCGCGATGCTGGATGCCGCCACCAGCAGGAGCATGACGATGCCCTCGACTCGGTTCCGCGCCCGAAACTCGGGATGAATTCGCCGCCAAGCGATGACGCCGCCCAAGACCGCGCAGGCCAACACCAGCCCGGTCAACAACAGGCGGCTCCGCGCCTGCAATTGCAGGTAGACTGCCGCCGCATCTGTCAGGACCTGGTTCGTCTCCCCACCGATGGCGCTGCCCGCCGCAAAGTTCCGGACATTGTTCAGCAGCAGGTTGAGTTGACCGGGCGGCAGGTCCTGTTGCGCCTGTGGGAGGCTGTCTACCAGCAGTGCCATCACGACCCGGGGCTCGAGCACAAACCATAGCGTCAATACGGCAAGCGCCGGCAACAGGCACCAGATTGCCGTGAAGTAACCGTAGTAGCCGGGCAAGGAATGCAGGTTCCTGGCTGCGGCGAAGCCGCCGACCACGGACAGCGAGCGACTGCGCCCGAGATAGAATCCCGCAACGCCCAGCAGGCACACTGTCAGTATCAGTGTGGTGTTCTCCATTTACGGGCTCGCAAGCTGTAGCGGAGCCAGTTCACGCACGTCCGCAGCTACCTTGCCGCGCTCTTCGACCGACATCGGAATCAGTCCACGGTCTGCCAGGTAGCCGTCATCGCCGAGGGCGCGTTCACTGCTGAACTCCCGCAGGAACTCGCGAAGCCCCGGTATGACGTCGACGTGCGCTTTCTTGACGTAGATATACAGCGGTCGCGACACCGGGTACTCGTCGTCGATAATTGCGTCAAAAGTCGGCGCAACTCCCTCGACAACTGCCCCTTTCACTTTCTCCCTGTTCTGGTCGAGAAAACTGAAGCCGAAGATGCCGAATGCCGCGGGATTGGCTTCCAGTTTCTGCACGATCAGGTTGTCGTTTTCGCCGGCGGCGACAAATGCGCCGTCCTCGCGCAACGTGTGACAGATGGACTTGTAGCGGTCGGGGTCACTGCGCTTCATGGCCTTGACCCAGCCAACCGCGTCGCAACCCGGCTCCATTGCCAGCTCGATCAGCGCATCGCGAGTACCGGACGTCGGCGGTGGACCGAGAACTTCGATTCGGACTGCCGGCAAAGCCGGGTCGATATCGCTCCACGAATGATATGGATTCGGGGTCAATTGTCCGTCTTCTTCGCCAGGCAATTGTTTCGCCAGCGCCAGGAAAATTTGCCGGCGGGAAATCGCCATCGACGCAGCCGACCGCGCATTTGCAATAACAATTCCGTCGTAACCGATCTTGACCTCGACGATCTCCGTGACGCCGTTCGTCGTACACGCAGCAAACTCCGTCGGCAGGATCGCACGCGACGAATTGGTAATATCCGGAAACTCGACACCTACACCGTCGCAAAACAACTTCAGACCGCCACCCGAACCGGACGATTCGACCTTTGGTGTCTTGAACTCGGTCCCGCGTCCGAAGCGCTCGGCAACCACGGTCGAGAACGGGTAGACGGTCGACGAGCCGACAACATAGATATAGTCCCTGCTCGCCTGTGCCGACACAACGGAACTGGCCAGCAGCATCGCGAATGCGCTGAAAGCAGCGATCGTGGCGGCATGCGGGTGACTCACTTTTTTCTCCGGAAAGTGCGTAAGATGGCAGCGCAGACTACGCGTGTATTGTTACCGGATTGTTGCAGGATGACCGCGACAGCTGCTTTCGCGGTTGTTTTTCTTGACATATTTTTCATTATTTTTCAGATAATTATTGGATTTTTCTAGATTGAGCACTACAAACGATTCCAGCACGACCGAGCATCCCGCACTGACCCTGACTAAACAGTTAATGCGACTGAGATCGGTTACTCCCGAGGACGCCGGCTGTCAGAAGATTATCGCAGAACGCTTGCAGGCGATGGGGTTTGCCTGCGAGCAACTGCCGTTCGGTGAGGTGACCAACCTCTACGCCCGACTGGGCGATACGGCGCCGGTGCTGTGCTTTGCCGGTCATACCGACGTGGTCCCCCCGGGACCGGAAGAGGAATGGAGCAGCGCACCGTTCGAACCCGTCGAACGCGATGGCATGCTGTACGGCCGTGGCGCAGCCGACATGAAAAGCGGCCTGGCTGCGATGATCGTCGCTGTCGAAGCGTTTGTCGCCGCAGAAGCCGGCTTCGATGGCAGCATCGCGTTCCTGATCACCAGCGACGAAGAAGGCCGGGCACGCGACGGTACGTTGCAGGTCATGAACACGCTGCAGGCACGCAACGAGGCAATCGACTGGTGCGTCATCGGTGAACCATCGAGCCAGGCAGAGCTCGGCGACATCGTACGCATCGGCCGGCGCGGCTCCCTGAGCGGCATGCTGACTGTCAACGGCATCCAGGGGCATGTTGCCTACCCGCAACTGGCCGACAACCCGATCACGCGGTTCGCACCCGTGCTCGCGGAGCTGAGCAGCACGGAATGGGACCAGGGCAATGACGCGTTTCCGCCGACCAGCTTCCAGTTTGTCGAACTGCAGTCCGGCCTCGGCTTCCCGAATGTGACACCGGGGGAGCTGAACGCTCGCTTCAACTTCCGCTATTCAACCATTTGGGATCACACCGCATTGCGCACCCGGGTCGAAGAGATCCTCGACCGTCATAAACTCGATTACGAGCTCAAGTGGCACCTATCCGGCGAGCCGTTTCTCACCGAGCCCGGTGACCTGGTCAGCGCAGTCTCGCAGGCGGTGACGGAAATCAGTGGCTCTGCGCCCGAATTATCGACTGGTGGCGGCACATCCGATGGCCGCTTTATCGCGCCAACCGGTACCGACGTCGTCGAGCTGGGACCTGTGAATGCGTCAATCCACAAGATCGACGAACATGTGCGTATCGACGACGTCGGCAAACTGACGTCGATGTATCGGCGCATTCTCGAATTATTGCTGAAACCCGGCTAGGCGCGGCTGCGCAGCAGGTTGTTCCATACTCCGGCAGCGGTCAGCACAACGACGCAGATCAGCACCCAGGCGGGCATGGACAGCCCGAGAAACGACCAGTCGACGGTTGCGCATTCGCCGGACCCCGAAAACACCTGTTTCAGGGCGTCGCCCAGCGGGAAGGTTTCCAGCATGTAGCCGAGACCGGGGCCACAGGAAGGCACCTTGTCGGGTGGCAGGTTTTGCAGCCAGACGTGACGTGCCGCAACAACAATGCCGCCCGCTGCGGCAAGGCCCAGCAAGGCGAGATAGATTCTCTGTGCCCAACCCCGCCCGGGATTGTGCAAGGCCAACAACAGGAAAACGATGCCCATGCAGATAACGGCAATGCGCTGGAAAACGCAAAGCGGACAGGGCTCCATCGACAGGCCATGTTCCGCATAGAGCGCAAAACTCATCATGCCGGCGCATGCCAGGAAAGCCGCAAAATTGATGACTCGCCGGGATGGAAGTGTCATTGCGTTTCGTTTTCGTCGAGTTCGTTGGCCGTGGAAATGCCAGTATGGCGCACATCGCGCCCCTGCACCATATAGATCACGTATTCGCAAATGTTCTTGGCGTGATCGCCGATACGCTCGAGCGACCGGGCCGCCCAGGTCACATTCATGACCCGCTTGATGCTGCGCGGGTCTTCCATCATGAAGGTGATGCATTGCCGCTGGATTGACTCGTATTCCTCGTCGACGCGCTCGTCCTCACGTACGACGGCAAACGCGTCGTCAACGTCGAGCCGCGCAAAGGTGTTCATCGAGTCGCGCACCATGTGCAGAACGTGGTTGCCCAGCGTCTTCAATTCTCGGTACGAGTCCGGCGGCCTGTCCATGCCGGCCAGGCGCGATGCCAGGAAGCCTATCTTCTCGGCCTCGTCACCAATGCGCTCAAGGTCCGTGATCGTCTTGATGATCGCAACGATCAGCCGCAGGTCACCGGCTGCAGGCGAACGCGTTGCCAGCACCCGGCTGCAGCCTTCGTCGATACTGACTTCCAGGTCGTTGACCTTGTAGTCGTCATTCGCGACCTGCAGGCCGAGTTCGCTGTCACCGGTGACGATGGCAGCAATTGCCTTGGACAATTGCGATTCCACCAGGCCGCCCATGGCCAGTACGCCGTTTCGCAGCTCCTCGATGTCCTGGTTGAAGCGGCGCGAAATATGATCAGTGAAATCAGATGCTTGCATAGGATGAATTATTACAGCTATGCGGCAACGAGTCGACTCGCCGGAAAGATGCAGCGAAACTCGCTGCCTTCGCCGGGCTCGCTCTCGATATGCAACTCACCGCCATGCCGCTCGATCGCATGTTTGACAATTGCCAGCCCGAGACCGAAGCCGCCATCGCCGCGTGAGCGACCGCGGTCGACGCGGAAAAACCGTTCCGTCAGCCGTACAAGATGCTCTGCCGCGATGCCTTCGCCCGTATCACGCACGATGAGCTCGCCGCCGTTTTCATCGGTACGCCAGGTTATTTCAATCTCGCCGTCAGCATCGGTGTGCCGGACGGCATTCGCCAGCAGGTTGTGCAGGATCGAGTCTATGTCGCTCTCGGCGCCCAGCAGCAGCGCATCCGACTTGATGGTTGACAAGATCTCCGGCCCATCGTCAGCGACCGAGGAGAACGCCTGGACCGCTGTCGCGACCAGGAACGCAACATCGACCCGGTCATCCATGGATGCCTGTCCGTCACCCTCGAGGCGGGACAGCTCCAGCAGGTCCTTGACAATCGATGTCATTCGCCGGGCCTGTACCTGCATCTGTGCCAGCGGCTTGGCCAGTTCATCGGGTACTTCGGGATCGTCTGTCAGCGTTTCGAGGTATCCGCTGATGACAGTCAGTGGCGAACGCAGCTCGTGCGACGCATTGGCAACGAAATCACGGCGTACCTTGTTCAACGTAATTCGATCCGTAACGTCCCGGATCAATACGAGTTTCTGGTTCGCCCCGTACGGCACGATGCGGCAGTTCAGCCACTCGTTGTCGCGCAGTGGCGATTCCACGTCCACGGACTGGCTGGCGTCGTTCTGTTGCAACAGTTCGGTGATCTGCGGATGGCGGAAAATGTTGTCGAGCTTCTGGCCGCGGTCTTTCTTCCGCTTCAGGCCGATCAGGTTCTTGGCGGCACGATTGCACGTGACGATCTCGTTGTCACCATCAATGACGACAGCGCCATCCGGCATCGCGTAGGTCGACTTCTGGACTTCCTTGACGAGGCGACGCGCCTGCTTGCGGTAACGGTTGCTGCGCTCGCGCTCCTGCTTGAACTGCGAATACAACTGCTGCCAGACACCATCGCCGTAACCAATCGACTCAACGTCGCCGTGCCGCAGTGCGCGTTCGAACAACAGCAACTTGCGCATGTAGATAGCGATGATCAACAGCGCAGCGACCAACAGGCCCAACAGCGTTGCGCTGTACAGCCAGCCAACCAGGCCGCCAACAGCGATTGCGAGTATTGTCCCGGCGATCAGCTTTTTACTGGCAGCACTCACTGCACTGAGAATCGGTACCCGGCACCACGAATCGTCTGGATATACCGGTCTGCCGACTCGACCGTCAGCGCCTTGCGCAGCCGCCGGACGTGCACGTCGACGGTGCGTTCCTCGACATAAACATTCGCGCCCCAGATGCGATCGAGCAATTGCGAACGGCTGTACACGCGATCGGGATGGGTCATCAGGAATTGCAGCAGCCGGTACTCGGTCGGACCCAGGCGAATTTCATTGCCGTTCGCCCGGACGCGGTGGCTGGCTGCGTCCAGCTCCAGGTTGCCGAGCTGAACAGTTTCCTCGCTCGTGCCGCCGGCGCGCCGCATGACAGCCTGGATCCTGGCCACCAGTTCGCGTGGCGAGAACGGCTTGGTCACGTAATCGTCCGCGCCGCCTTCAAGGCCTGCGACCTTGTCAAACTCATCGGTCCGTGCGGTCAGCATGATGATCGCGAGATCATCGTTTTCCGGGTCGCGCTTCAGCATACGCGTCAGTTCCAGGCCGCTCATGTCCGGCAGCATCCAGTCAACCAGTGCCAGGTTCGGCCGTTCGTCAGCCAGGATTGCGCGTGCCTCGCGGCAATTCTCGGCTTCGAGCGTCTCGTAGCCTGCACGACCGAGGTGGAACGCGATCATCTCGCGAATTGGCGCTTCGTCTTCGACTATAAGTACTTTGGTGGCATTCATGACAGTGAGCCTGGTCCGTTAGCTGAAACGTAAACCGGGGCATTACAGCAGCACTATATTACAGATCTGTTACGAGGTAGTTGCCGGCGGCTCCGCTACTTTCTTGCGCAGGTAAGCCGGCTGCAGTTCAGCCGGTGGCAATGCATCGCCCAGTGTCAACTGGCGCTCGCCGAGTTTGAGCAAATGCGTTGCGTGCGGGTGACACGCTTTGCTGGTACGGGCAATGAAGCCATTGTTGTTGTCAAACAGGTCCGGATAGCGATCCCAGCCTGCGCCCGCGGCGACCCAGGCGCTGCCCTGTGCAACTGCCAACTCCTCGATCGGCCCGAGCCCATGAATTCGCTCGGCGCCAAGCGCTACCGGCAACCCGTCCGCGCCTGCCTCGAACAGGCCCAGGTAGACCTCTGACATATGCGCGTCCTGAACAACAACGATGCGTTCACCCGGCGCCTCTGCCTGCGCGGCCACAGCGACGGCCGCCAGCGAGGAAACGGGCACGATGCCGAGGCCGGCACCGTGTGCAAGGCCTTGCGCAACCGACGCAGCGATGCGCATGCCGATGAACGACCCCGGTCCGTTGCCCAGCACGATCGCATCGAGCTCGGCCAGCGTGACCTCGCCTTCGTCCAGCACTGTGCGGATCATCGGCATCAGCAGGCGCGTGTGCTCGCGCGGCCGTTCTGCATGCTGCTGGACTACGGTCTCCCCGATCGCCAGCGCGACAGAACAGGCGACCGACGACGTGTCGAGTGCCAGCAGCTTCATGCGATAGCCTGCTTGCGGTCGTGACGGGCAAAAAAACCGGCTACCTCATCGAGGCTGCGCGTCGTCGGCATTGGCTGCAGGCTTTTTAAAAACGTCTTGCCATAGCTCTTGCTGCTGATGCGCGGGTCGCACAGCACGATCACGCCGTAATCGTCCTGATCCCGCAGAAGACGCCCGGCGCCCTGCTTCATCGCCAGCACCGCTTGCGGCAGCTGGTGCTCCGCGAACCCGTTGCCGCCTTCTCGGCGAATATACTCGAGCCTGGCCATCATCAGCGGGTCAGCCGGCGACGCAAACGGTAACTTGTCGATCGCAACAACGGAGAGCGCCTGGCCACGCACGTCCACGCCTTCCCAGAAACTGCCCGTGCCCAGCAGTACAGCCTCGCCGTCGGCACGGAACTGCCGCAACAATTCGTCGCGCGGCACGGTTCCCTGCACCAGCAACTTCCGGCCGCCGAGTATTCGTTTGTTCGTCTTGAACCATTTGCTCGCGTTGCCCAGCGCACGATGACTCGTGAACAGGCAGAACAGGCCACCGGGGGCCATCTTCAGGAGCGGCGCGATTGCTTCGAGCGAGGCGCTCGTATGCAGCGGGTTTGACGGCTCCGGCAAGTCCGGCGGCAAATACACCAGGCCATTGTCCGCCACCGCGTAGGGACTGGGGAATGTCAGTGCTGTCGTCCCCGTAAGGCCCATGCGTGAGAGAAAATGCGAGAAATCGTCGCCGACCGCGAGCGTTGCAGACGTGAAAATCCACGCTTGCTGCGGATTGTTGATCATGCTGTTGAGTGTCGCTGACACATCCAGCGGTGTCAGGTTGAGCCGCAGGCTGCGCGGGTTGACATCCAGCCAGCGCAGGCCGTCCCAGCTTTCCTCACTGGCCAGTACTGCCAGCCGTTCGATAACGCTGACCAGCTGTTCGTGAAGCTTTTCGAGCTCGACAGACGCGTCGATGAAATCCAGCAAGGCTTCCTGCAATTCGCCGAGCGCGACGCGTAGTTCGTGCAAGGCGTCACGGATGTCCGGGAGCACCTCGGACAGCTGGTGTTTGCCTTCCTTTCGGGGCGCAGCGAGGCGCAGATTGCGAATCGCCGTTTGCAAACGGTCGATTCGCCGCTGCAGTTCCGGCTGGCTAAAGGAAACTGTCTCAGCTCGAACTTCCTCTTGAAGTCGCT
>JAUIDP010000070.1 GCA_030429005.1 Gammaproteobacteria bacterium
ATACTGCATATAACCAAGGTCGCGTGCAGCTTCGGCATCCAGCACGGTCCCGATCTTGGACCCGGTCGCGGAATCATACAGCTCGAGGTACAGCGTCATGTCGCCGGCAGACGAGACATAGGAGCGATTCATGCCTGCTGTTTGCAGGTCCGGTGCCGTCACGTCCAGATTGATGATCGCTGGCCGCAGGACCAGCACCTCATCGCCAGGTGCCGACACGACCTCGTAGCCGCCGTCCGTCATTTCTTTTGTGAAAACCTCGGTGAACTCCTTGGACAACGCTGCCTTGATACGCTCCATGTCCTCGCTGCGAACGCGGTTGGATGTGCCAACGACGTCGCGATTGTAGTCGCGCATCCAGTTCTTCTTGAATGCAACTTCTGCGTCAATGATCAGCACCTTGTTGTACGCATCCAGCGTAGCGCCCTCGCGCCAGTACACCGCATCGACGTTTTTGCTCTTGATGCGTACCAGCCCGTCTTCCGTCTGGTCCGGCAGCTTGTCCTTGGCCAGCGCTGCGCCGGCGATTGACAACGCCAGGATCGTCGCCAGCGACGTGATCAGTTTCTTGTACATTTTGTTTGCCTCGGTTGTTCTGTGATTGTCAGGACTTTGTAGCAGACCGTCACTCTGCCATCGTGCCCGGACAAAGTGAAGCACAACACCTTGTCTGCCTGTTTCAGCTAGTCTGCGGCCTGCCCGGCTTCTTCGTCATCGCTGTTCAGCCCCGCGAACTGCAGAAGACGCTGTTCCACGTAGCTGAAAAACGGGTTCCAGCGCAGCCGCATGATGTCGGCGGCAGAGACATGCAGCACCCGGTGTTCGCCCCGCAGTGCAAGGTTGCCCAGGTGCAGCCTGCCTGTCGCGACCGAATCGGGCCCACCGTACAGCGGGTCGTCCGGCGGAAACGGCAGCGAGACGTGCGACAGCGAATAAATGTTCGCTGGCCAGTCCGGGAGCCGTTGGGTCGAATCCGGCTCGCTGGCCCCGACCGGGACCGCGTAGGCAGCAACCCCGGTGGAGTCGCCAAAGCCGTTGGTTACGAGCGTGAGGCCATAGTTGCGGCCCGGGTCGCGCAACAGCGGTGTGAAGATGTCCGCGGGGTCGTTCATGAGCAGGTAGTCGACCTCGACCTTGCGATTGATATCGAACAGGACCAGCTCATGCCCGGCCGCCGGCAGGCGCGCGAACAGGTTGCGGATCAAAGCGGACGCCGTCACCGTCGCATCGGCGGCCGACTGGAATGCGAGCATTGGCGGCAGGGATTCCAGCTTGCCGGTTGCCTGCAATTCCGAGATGCGGTCCTGCAGGTGCAACGTCACCTGGTAGGCCAGGTCGCCGGCATTGACGGCAAAGGACCCATACTTGAACGGGTCATACTCGGGCTTCACGGACACCCAGTAGAGCTTGTGCAGCCCCAGCAGGTATCCGAGCCGGGCCTGCCAGACGGCAAACCGCGCCGATCCCTGCACACCGATCTCGGGCGCCAGCAGGATGACGCCGTCGACCGCTGGTAACGACGCGTCGTCCAGTGCGGCCAGCACGTACTCCACTGCCAGCGCGCCACCGTTGGAATAGCCGACCAGGTACACCGGCTTGTCGCCGGCCTGCTGCGCAACATGCCGCACTGCCAGGTGAACTGCAGCGGCCATGTCCTCCCAGCGGATGCCGGCAAGCGCCGACGGCGCCGTACCGTGTCCGGGGATGCGCAGCCCGAGGACATTCGCCCCGGCCGAGTGCAGGGACTCACCGAGGGCCCGCAGGCTGTATGGCGAGTCGGACAAGCCGTGCAGCAGCAGGACCCCTGCGTCCGGATCGCTGTGCTGCCATTCGAAGGTCCGGTTCCAGTTCGTCGCGCCGCGCGCCGGGTCCGCAAGGCTGCCGCGGCTGAACCGGTTGATGGCCTGCGCCGGGCCGGTCGGAACTTTGCTGACGATCAGCGTGTCTAGTTGTTTGAACAGCCGTTCTTCGAGTGCGAGATAGTCGGCCAGGCTCCGGACGTCCGCGTCGGCCCTGAATTCTTCATCGAGATCGGCGGTGTGCCAGACCGACAGGTCCGGCCGGTTATTCAGGTAGAGGACCGCGGCAATGACCAGGGCGATACAGGCACCGGCAACTGCTGCCATGAACAGCTTGATGAGTTTCATGACCGCGAATTTTACACGCAAAACAATGCTCACCGTGGCCTGCCTCGCCACGGCTGCCTGCGCGACCGAGAACCACTACCCCGCCTCGCAGGTCACCCAGATGACAGCGGCAGAGGCGGCCCGTTTGCTCGGCTGCGCGAGCGATGAAGTGGCTTTTTGCGTGGAAACCAATTGCGAACTGGAGGAATACCGCTGCACCAGCCGCAGCGACGTGCGTGACCTGTTGAAGGCCGGCGATTTTCGTCACTAGTTCCTTGCCGTTTGCACGGGCGGCTGCCGACCGCAACCGAACTGTAATGAAGATGTCGTCATGAACTGCTACGCTTGAGCGTTCAGAAGAGTTCAAGAACCAATCACAACCACCGCAGAGGAACCCTATGAAATCACCCGCTAATCGTTTGGGATTGGCGCTGGCCCTTGTCGCAATCTCGTTCACGGGCATTGCCAACGCACAGGACAGTGACAAGAAACCCAACATCCTCGTCATCTGGGGCGACGACGTCGGCATCATGAATATCAGTGCCTATCACAAGGGACTGATGGGCGGCAGTACACCGAACATCGACCGCATCGCTCACGAAGGCGCCATTTTTACCGACTCCTACGCACAGCAAAGCTGCACGGCAGGCCGCGCTTCGTTCATTCTCGGGCAACACCCGTTTCGTACCGGCTTGCTGACCATTGGCATGCCAGGCGCGAAACAGGGAATCCAGGACAAGGACCCGACGATCGCCGAATTGCTGAAACCACACGGCTACACGTCCGGGCAGTTTGGCAAGAACCACCTCGGTGATCGCGACGAACATCTGCCGACCCGGCACGGCTTCGACGAGTTCTTCGGCAACCTGTATCACCTGAATGCCGAAGAGGAGCCGGAGAGCGAGTTCTACCCGAAAGACCCCGAGTTCCGCAAGAAATTCGGTCCGCGCGGCGTGCTGCACAGCTACTCTGACGGACGCATCGAAGACACCGGTCCGCTGACGCGCAAGCGCATGGAAACGGTCGACGACGAATTCCTGACTGCGACCGTCGATTTCATCGAGCGTGCGCACCGCGACGGCAAGCCGTTCTTCGTCTGGCATAACTCGACCCGCATGCACGTCTGGACGCACCTGCCGGAAGAATACGCCGGCAAGACCGGCTACGGTTTGTATGCTGACGGCATGCAGCAACTCGACGACGATGTCGGTGTCCTGCTGGACAAGCTCGAAGAGCTCGGCATTCTCGATGACACGATTGTGGTTTTCAGTACCGACAACGGCGCCGAGAAATTTACCTGGCCCGACGGTGGCACTACGCCGTTCCGCGGCGAGAAAGGCACGACCTGGGAAGGCGGCTTCCGCGTTCCGCAAATGGTTCGCTGGCCCGGTACCGTCGAGCCTGGCACGATCATCAACGGCATCTTCTCGCACGAGGACTGGATGCCGACGCTGCTCACCGCCGCGGGTGAATCGGACGTCAAGGACAAGCTCAAGAAAGGCGGTCACCGCGCCAACGACAAGCGCTTCAAGGCGCATCTCGACGGCTACGACCAGACAGCCCTGCTGTCGGGCGAAGGCCCCAGCGCACGCAACGAGATTTTCTATTTCGATGCAGGCGGCAACCTGAATGCACTGCGTTACAACGACTGGAAAATCCACTGGACGACGATGGAAGGCGCGATTAACGAGGCTTTTCGCGTTACACCCAGCTGGCCGCTGATCATCAACCTGCGCATGGACCCGTACGAAGTAAGCCCGGACTCCGCGCTGTACACGCGCCAGTTCTACGCCGACCAGATGTGGACCTTCGTGCCGGCACAAGCCGAAGTGCAGAAGTTCCTCGAGACGTTCAAGGAATTCCCGCCAACGGCAGGCGGATCATTGAGCATCGACAAGGTACTCGACCAGTTGCTGGCACCACCGCGCAACTAGAAGGCAGCAGTTCCGCCAACGAAAAACGCCCCGGTTTCGGGGCGTTTTTTTTGGTTTGCGAGGAAGCGAGTTTTTAGAAGCGCCAGACGAGCCCGAGCGAAGCCATGTACGCATCTTCAGCATCGTCAATATCAAAGACTTCGTATTCGCCACGTATTTCCACGGATCCCAGCGTGAAACGCAGTCCGGCGCCGTAGGCCGGGTCGCTGCCATCTTCGCTGCCCTTGAGGTCATCGATCTGGAGGTCAGCATCCCATGACGCGTAACCGCCTTTCAGGAAAACGCCGACGGGGCCGATATTCAAGCCTGCCAGCGCAAAGGCCGAATAACCGGTTACGTCGATGCCGACTTTGCTGACGCCGGTATCGAATGACGGCGACCCCAGGTCGAAGTAGCCGAGCTCGACACCCAGGTCGATCAGCGGCAGATCGAATGCAAAGCCGCCGTAGACCTTCCAGGCGAAATCGTCCTCATCGAAGTCGATGTTGCCGAAGCCCGGGTCGGAAAACTCGGCAGCTACTGTTGCGTTGCCGACACTGGCGCCGATGAACGGGCCCGAGTCAGCATTTGCCGAAGGGCTGACCGCCAGCGCGGCCAGGGCGAGAAGCGAGCCAAACAGTTTGGCGGGTGTTTTCAGGTCAATCATGGCGAAACCTCTGAATTTTTAGAGCAGATGCTAAATATGTAATGAAATCAATGCCTAGTATCGACGCATGTCACGTCAAAACACCTCGATTCCGTCACATAATTGCACGGAACTATTGCCGGATTATGTAATAACCACACGGCGCGCAATAGCGTAGACTCGCTTGCCATATGAATAAAGTGATTTTTGATACCGACATTGGCATCGACGACGCGATGGCGTTGTTGTTTCTACACTACGCGCCGGAAGTCGAGTTACAGGCCATCGTCAGCGGCTTCGGTAATGCCGACATTGCGACCACGACCCGCAATGCGCTGTACATCAAGGAACGCTTCGGCATCGATGCGCCGGTCTATCGCGGCGCTGGCGAGGCGCTTGGGCCGAAGCTCGGCGACGGCTACCCGGATTTCGTGCACGGCAGCAACGGTCTCGGCGATATCGAGCTGCCGGAGCCCACGGTTTCAACCGAGGCGATGCCCGGTCCGGACGCCATCGTCGAAATCGTCCGGAACGATCCGAACGAAATCAGCGTCGTCGCCGTGGGCCGCCTGACGAACCTCGCGCTCGCACTGGAACGCTGCCCGGAACTACCGACGCTGGTCAGGGACATCGTCATCATGGGCGGCGCTTTCGGCTTCAACGGGCACCGCGGCAACGTATCGCCGGTCGCCGAAGCCAACATCGCCGGTGACCCGCTCGCCGCCGACCGGGTGTTTGCGGCCGGCTGGCCGCTGACAATCGTCGGACTCGACGTTACGCACGAAACCGTCATCGATGAAGCGTTCCTGGCGGACTTGCGGCAGGTGTCAGGCGATGCCGGTGAATTCATCCACGCCATTGCCGGGTGTTACCTGGACTTTCACGAGCGCGTGACGGGCGAACGCGCATTCCCCGTGCACGACTCGAGTGCGGTTGCCTGCCTGTTGCAGCCGAACCTGTACACGACGATCGATGCCGTAGTGCGAGTGGCAACTGAAGGCGTGGCGATTGGCCAGACAGTTGCCGGCGACCCGGCGGCAGACTATGCGACTGACGCCTGGCGCGGCCGGCCAGCCTGCAAAGTGTGCACGCATGTCGACGGCGCCAGTGTCCTCGACCTGTACCGGCGAACGCTGGCGCTGGCAGGCAACTAGCGTGTGATGATGCTCAAACGCTCCTTGAGGTAGCTGCCGGACGTGTAACGTTCCGACAACACCACGTCAGGACGCGCCGTCAGGAAGAACGGCACCGAAATTCGCGACACGTTGTCGATGTTGTCATTGTCCGAGGGGTTGAGGACCCTGTGCGTTGTCGACGGAAAATAACCGTCCGTCATTTCCTTCAGCATATCGCCACTGTTCACAACGAGTTCACCGCGGATGCTGGCGACGTCGACCCAGTTGCCGGCCTTGTCTTTCACCTGCAAACCCGGCTGTTCGGCAACCGGCAGGATGGTCAGCACGTTGATGTCCTCATGCGCAGCAGCTCGCTCGGCGCCGGGCTTTTCCGCGCCGGTCAATGGCGGATAATGCAGCAGCCGCAACAGGCTGGCATCGCTGCTCAGGATTTCATTGAACGGCTCCGAGATTTTTGCCGTGATTTCAGGCGGTGAATACTGTTGCAGCCAGTCGCTCAGTTGCCGTCCGATCTCGAACGCCGCCTGGCGGTAGTCGAAAATCTCCTGCTCGAGCGCTGGCGGTACACGGCAGCCGGGCACCACGTGGAAGTATTCCTTGATGTCCTTGACGGTATGGCCGACTGCCGTTTCCGACACCTCGACCGGGTGGTATCCCTGCTGCGTGCCATCCCGGTTCTCCGGGTCGTAGAGGAATTCCAGTTTTTCGTCGCTGTTGAAGAATGCCGCCCAGCCCCGGTAAATGCTGTCCAGCGTCGTCCGGGCTACCGGGTGATTTTTTAGCACGGCGAACCCTGTCTCATGCAGCGAACGTACGAATTCCTCGCCGGCATCTGCCTGTTGCAAGTCGACTGTCCTGATGCTCATGCTGATCCCTGCTTGCCCTGCATACTGTATATTCGGAACCCCATTCTACCGGCAGCTCTTCCATGATCACTAAATTTCTTCGCGCCGCCATCCCCGGCCTGCTCTTCGCCGCAGGATGCGCGGCCAGCTCCGGCAACATGCTGGAAGCAGAACTGGGCGCAAACTTCGAATTGCAGCATGGCCAGGCCGCGCGGATCTCCGGGACAGAACTGTCCGTCGGCTTCGCGAAACTGGTTTCGGATTCTCGCTGCGGCAAGGGCGAGAACTGCATCACGGCGGGTGACGGTGTCGTTCGCATCTGGCTGCAGGCCGGCAGCGGTGACCGGCAGGAAGAATCCCTGCACACCGGTCGACAGGGGCCGCATTCGGTTGGCTATGCGGGCTACGAGGTGCATCTCGTTGCGCTGCGTCCGGAGCGCATCGCCGGTGTTGTCGTTCCGGAGGCGGACTACCGCGTAACGCTACGCGTGGAGCGGTAAACCGGCACTACGATAAAAAAAGGGGTCAGAGCCGTCGGCTCTGACCCCTGTCTGTTACAAACCCTTAAGGCTTGCTTATGGCTTCCACTTGTTGCCGAGGCGCTGCGCCTGGTGGTTGCCACCCTTCAGCGTACCGGAAACGGTGACGCCGTCCTCACCGGTAATAGTGTAGCGCACCTCATCGTTGCGACCCGGCTCGCCGGCGTCGCTGACGCGGAACTCGATCTGCGCCGGCTTGCCATTCAGCGTGCCGAAGCCCTCGCCGACAAAGGTGTCGAACGGTGCTTTCGGCCAGGCCGGATCCACGCCCGGCTGGTCACTGCAGACCGCGCTGGTCAACTCTTCGAGCTTGAAGCGCTGCCGATCCCTGCCCTTGCCCCACCAGACCTGCATCCAGTTGAACTTGGCTGAGTCGTCACAGCGCAGCGCCATTGCATGGTGATAGCGTGTACCGCCCTGGTCGGTGAAACCACCACCCGTCATGCGGCCCCAGGTATCACAGCTCAGGCCGACATCGTCTACCTGCGCATACCAGTCCCAGTCACCGGTGTTCGGATCGTAGTAGCGCCAGCGCAGCTTGACCTTGTCGTAGCCAACGTAGGCTGACAGGTCTACCGTGGCAGTCTCGCCCGCGACGACAAACAGGCCACCCGGCGGATGATCCTCGTTCCAGGACAACAGGTTGGTCCAGGTTGCACCGTTGTCGGTGCTGATGTCGAGGTCCAGGAAGTCCAGCGCGCCGAAGTTCTGGTAGTCCACCTGGTAGGTGACCGACGCCGATTTCGCGTTCCTGAGGTCGATGGTGTTGCTGTGCAATTCAGTATCGAACTCGAACGGACCAGCCGCGTCACTGGACACGGAGGCCGCATCGCCTTCGGTACCAATCCAGTTGCCACCGATAAACGAACCCTCGATATCGCTCCAGACAACACCCGTGCCTTCGTTGTCGACAACCACCCAGGTGTCCGGGATACCGCTGTCAAAGCCGGTCGCACTGACATTGCAGGCCAGGTTGTCGGACTTGCGGGTACACAGGCTCGGCTTGGCCGGCGTGACCACATTGCCTTCGATGTAGACATCGTCAACAAAGAAGTTGGAGTGCGTACCGTTCAGGCCCGGCAAGGTTCCGCCGATCGACAGGTCGTGCGTCCCATTGTCGTTGTACGGCGCCAGCGGGAAAGTGTGCTGTACAAAGCCGCTATCCAGCACGTCACAGGCCACAGAGCCGATATCGTTGCCATCGATCGTGATATGCAGCGTATCGCTCGGGTCGTCACAAACACCGCGCAATACCTGTACCGTCAGCTCGGTGGCCGACGCCGGAATCTGCACGGTCTGGGTGACGTCGCTGGTGACACCTGGCAAACCACCGATCCAGGCGTTCCACGCACCCGTCGAGGCAAGGCCGGCTGCCGGACAACCGTTACCCGGTCCGCAGAGCGGGAAGCCTGCAATACCGGTGAAGGTTGAGAAGGGCGTCCAGTCGGCATTCGGCACACCGCCTTCGAAGCTCCAGTCTTTGAGGATGTTGCCGCCGTTGGATGCCGGCGTCGAACTGGTGCAAGCCCAGCCTTCTTCGACTCCGCAACTGGCCGAACAACCGTCGCCATCGTTGTTGTTGCCGTCGTCACAAATCTCGCCCGGCTCAACCTTGCCGTCGCCACAAACCGGCAGCGGTTCCGCAGAGCAGGAATAGACCTGTACTTCGTCGACATACCAGCCATCGAGGCCATTACAACCGTCGGTGCCGAGGTCGAAACGCAGCCTGACGGTGTCGCCCGGCAATGCAAGGCCAAACAGGTTGACCTGCGACTGGCCCCAGCTACCGCTCAGCTCGCCTTCGTTTGCCCCGGTGAACGTATCCTGGCCGGACATCGGGTTGTCGCCACCAACCGGACCATTGTACGGGTTGAAGGCATAGTCGCTGGCCGGGACCAGCGTCCAGGGTCCGCCGTTGACGCTGACTTTCAGGTTGCCGCCGTCCCAACCGGCTTCGGTTGCGACGTAGTGGTCGAATGCCACATGCGGGACCTGCATGGCCGGCAGCACGATGTCCGGGCTCTCCAGCGTCACGACGCCTGCTTCCGTATCCGCGGCGCAGTCGCCGGCAACCAGGTCCGGCGCAACAGCGGCGTACAGCCCGTTTGCACCCGACGGCAGGTCACCGAGGATCTCCCAGCCGGTCGAATCAAACGTAGCCGGGTCGGCGACACCGTAAGAACCGACAGTCCAGCCAGCCGGCAGCGCGCCGCTTTCGAAGTCTTCTGCAAAAATCGTCTGCGTGGAGCCCAGTCCTTCGCAGAGCGCCGGTGCGTCCGGCTGCAACAGCGGTTCGAATCCGCACTGGCTCGGCGCCAGGCGCATTTCGACAGCGGAAACGGCTTTCGCTACCTCGCCGCAGTCAGCCGCAGACATCACTTCGCCGGACGCTGCGCCGGTCACGAGGTCAGCGAGGTCGATGCCCACGAGGCTGCTACAGGCCGCTTCCAGTGCATCGGCGTTGTCGGCGAAATCGCTGGTCGGTGTCAGCATGTTTTGCGCCGTCCATTGCACGTGTGCCGCCTTGGTCATGCCGATGCCGGCGATGGATTCACCGTTGTAGGAGCCGCCGTCAACCATCAGCGTGAACGCGTGGTTGGGGACTCCGGAATTGAAGTGCACGCCGCCGTTATCGCCGGCGGTACACCAGTATTCATCGTCTGACACCTTGCCCGGGTCACCGAAACAGGTTGGCGTCCACATGTCGCGCAATGCGCCGATGAGTCCCGGTGCGGTTGAGTCTTCGCCGAGTAACCAGCGCGTGCTGTCATCGCTGCCACCCTGCTGTACCGCGCAAGCTCCGTCGACGCGCGCGCCGCCAAGCGGCAGGTCGTCGCGGCTGTTGACGAGGTCAACCAGTTCGCCCCAGATATCCGAGTAAGACTCGTTCAGCGCGCCGGACTGCCACGCATAGACGAGGTTATTGGTGTACTCGGTGTAAGCATGTGCCCACTCGTGGCCCGTTACATCGTCCGTCGTCAGGCCCGGACAAAAGGAGATGTAGGTGCCATTCCAGGACGCATTCGGGCAGGAATCGCCGCGGTTGAAAATAGCGTCCATCGTGGCGCCGAGTCCGTCAAAGGAGTCGCGGCCAAACGCGGCGTTAAACAGGTTGTAGGTTTCTTCAGACGCGTAAATCATGTTGTCCGCTTCGACATCGGTCGTCGGCAACGGATCGCCTTCAACCCAGAACGGCATGGCCGGGTAATTCGGACCCGGGTGCGGCGAACCCTCTGCGTCGTAAGCGCGCCGATCCAGCGCATCGTAGATACCGGTAATCTGGTCGACGACCTTGCTACTGTGCGCATCAATGAACACGAACTCGCGAATCGTGCCGCTCGCGTTACGAACTTCGACGCGATACGCAAGATGGTCGGTCCCCGGTACACCACGAGCCAGGCCGGTGCGATAGACCATCAGGTCACTGGCATGGACGTACAGGTCCTTGTAGTCGTTCTCGTCGAAGTTCCGGAACACGTCGGTCACCTGCAAGCTCGCCTGGAACTTGCGCAACTCCTCCTGGATCACCGCACGAATCGCGCGCCCTTCTGCGATGTCACGCGCGACGGCAGGTTTCGTATTGACCTTCAGCCCAGCCAGGAACTTGCTGTTCACCGCGGTCATCTCGCCGTTCGGATTGAACAGCGTTCGAATCTCGCCACCGAAAACCGGCACGCCTTCGTAGGTTTGCGCATGCACCGTGGTCGAGACACCGTTGTGGTCGCGGGTCGTCCGCATTTCCTTCAGTTCGGAATCGACATTCCGGATGCCGAACGCATCGCCGTACTCACGCAGGAATGCGCCGGCACGGTGATTCGGTCTCATCGCACGATTGTTGATTGCTGCTGAACGCATGTTGCCGCGTTGCATATCGACAAATCGTGCAAGACCGGTTTCTTCGTCTACCCGAACCCGCACTGTTCCGCCGGATTCGACAATCAGCCGCTGCGTGCCCTCGGACTTGGATGATTCGGCATGGGCTGAAAAAGACATGAGAAGAACGAATGACAGGAGGCCTGCCAGACTTCGAGCTGGTTTCATGATGATCCCCTTATGCTTTTTTGTTCTTATAATTTTTCTTGAGCGCACACAAAATTTTATGCGCGATATGGTTTTGTTATTAACAAAACATACGCCGCAGGAGCAGGCAATGCAACGCGCGGGAAATTATGCAAAATCGCGTGCGTGTTGCGATTTTCCATAATGCAAGCGTGTTTATTTTCGCCGCTGCAAGACCTGCGATGCGATGTTCATGGCCAGCACGGCGAGCAGGCAGTAAAACCCGAGAAAAATCATTTGCCTCGGCAACGCAATTCCACGATCGATTAATGTTCCGGTAACACCGGGGCCCGCGGCAGTTGCCAGGACCGCGGCCGAAACCGTGACGGAACGAATCGCGCCCAGGTTCCTGGTGCCGTAAATTTCCGGCCAGAGTGCGCCGAACAGGGTTGCGGAAAAACCGTAGCTGATGCCGAGCAGGATCATGACGAACAACAATGACTGTGCAGAACTCGCGAATGCCAGTGCAAAACACGAAGCGGTCAATGGCAACAGGAAGAAGCGGATAACGACCCTGGCACCGAGGCGATCGATCGCATGGCCGGTGAGAAGCGCAAACGCTACCGTTGTCGCGGCCATGATGACCAGCGACTGGGCGAACAGTTGCGGCGGCCAGTCGAACAGCGCCGTCATGTAATTCTGGTGATAGAAAATCGTCGTGCCGATAAAAGGCGGCGCCAGTACACCGGTCAGCAGGACCCAGAAGACCGGATCACTGAGCACTTCCCTGCGTGTCCAGTGACGGGTCACGGCAACGCGGCTGGTTTCTGTCGAGACCGTGCCGTGCGGAATGCGTGGCACGCGATAACACCAGTAGATAGCCGGCAGTCCGACCAGCAGCAGCACCACCGATGCAACAATCCAGCCGGCACTGTAGCCATACAGGATCGACAGGCTGACAAACAACAACGGAATGCTGGCTTCACCGCCCTGGTGTCCCAGCACGACCAGTGACACGGCCCGGCCACGTTCGGCAACGAACCAGCGGCCGGTCGCCGTCAACGCGATGTGCGTCATCATGCCCTGGCCCAGCAGCCGTAACAGGAATATCGATACGACCAGTACCGGGACGGTCGCAGCCAGGCCTGCGGATAACGCAGCCAGGGCAAGCAGTGGCACGACCGCCAGCACAACCCGGTGTGCAGGCACGACATCCATCAGCCTGCCGACAAACGGCAGGCAGGCTGCACTGCAGAGCGTGGCGAACATGTACAACCGGCCGAACTCGCCGTGACTGAGATCGAAAGCCGCCTGCCATTCGGCAATGGATCCCGAAATAAAATAGGTCTGGCCGAAACTGGAAAAACAGGTGAGCAGGAAGCCACCCGCTATCCAGCGAAAATTTTGTTTGAGGAAGGCAAGCAAGGGCAGGCTCCGAAATCGCGCCGCAGTATAGCAGGCCAACTGTTATTCTTTTCGCATGACTGCGGCGAACGATCACAAGCGCATCCTGGTACTCGGCGGTGGCACCGCCGGGTGGATGGCCGCCAACCTGATGGTCCGGGCATGGGGAAAACGTGGCTTCGAAATCACGCTGGTCGAATCACCGGATATCGGCATCATCGGTGTCGGCGAAGGTTCGACGCCAATGCTAAAAACGTTCATGACGTCGATCGGGCTCGACGAAGCGGACTGGATGCCGGCCTGCAATGCGACGTACAAGCTCGGCATTCGATTTGACAACTGGTCCACGATGCCCGGCTTCCTGCGCTACTTTCATCCGTTTCCGGCACAACTCGACGACCTCACGTCACCGCCTTTTTATTCGAACTGCCGGGCAAGGCGCAATGGCCTCGATGTCGAAGGTCACCCGGACCACTTTTTCCTGAATACCTACATGGCGGAACACAAACTGAGCCCGTTCGCCGGCGAGAATTTTCCGTTTACGACCCTGTACGGCTACCACTTCGACTCCGGGCTGCTCGGTGAATTTCTCGGCAGGCTTGCGCGGCAGCGCGGTGTCAGGCACGTGCAGGCGCGGGTAACCGAAGCAACTGTCGATCGCAGCGGCAATATCTCTGCTGTTATCGACGACAGCGGGCGTGCGCTCGAAGCGGACTACTTCGTCGACTGCACCGGCTTTCGTTCGATGTTGCTGCAACAAACACTCGGCGAGCCGTTCGTGGCGTTTCGCGACAACCTGTTCAACAATGCCGCCGTTGTGTTCCCTACGCCGCGACCGGCTGAGATAGCCCCGCAAACGATATCGACGGCACTGCAAAATGGCTGGGCCTGGACGATCCCCCTGACGTCACGGATCGGCAACGGTTACGTCTACAGCTCTGCCTACACGTCGGCCGACGCGGCCGAACGAGAGTTACGCGAATTCACCGGTGTCGGCGATGCTGCCGACGTCGAGGCGCGGCACCTGCAGATGAAAGTCGGACGCGTCGCCGAGCACTGGAAAGGCAATGTTGTCGGCGTCGGTTTGTCGCAGGGTTTCATTGAGCCACTCGAAGCAACGGCACTGCTGCTGGTGCAGTTGACGATACAGGGTTTTATCAGGGCGCTGGACGATGACAACTTCGGCACCGGCGGGCGGGACGCCTTTAACGACGACATCAACGCCCGCTTCGACGCGGTGCGTGACTACATCGTGGCGCACTACGTCGTCAACTCGCGCAGTGACACGGAGTACTGGCAGGACAATGCGAACAACAACAAGGTGTCGCAGTCCCTGTTCGATGTCATCTCGACCTGGACGTCGGGCCAGGACCTGACCGAAGAACTCGAGCGACAGCAGATTGAAAACTTCTATCCGCCGATGTCCTGGCACTGCCTGCTGGCAGGCTACGGCATCTACCCGGCGAAAGCGGGACTGCAGGCGCGCGATACGCGCATGCACCAGGGCAAGCTGGCCGAGATTCGCGAGTTCATACGCCGCTGTTCCCTGAATTATGCGCCGCACATGGACGTCCTCGACGCCCAGGCCGGCAGCGGTTCAGTCTGACCATTGCAGCGCCTCCCCCGGGCGCAGGTGTTGTACGCCCTGGCCACGCTCTCGGGCGATACGGAGCGTCTGTTCCAGCGGTTTGTCGACTTCGGTGTAGTGCGGCGGGTCGTCCAGGCCATAATGAATTGGCACCAGCCATTTCGCCCGCAGGATCTGTGCAACGTCCACCGCTTGCGGCGGCGTCATGACCAGCGCAGAGGACAAGGCCGGTTCGCGGGCCACGCGAGCGCCGTTGACCGGCAGGAACACGGCATCGAACGGACCGAACTGCATGTTGATCGTGGGCCAGTTGCCGTGCCAGAGCGTGTCGCCGCCATGCAGCAATCGCTTATCGCCGGCGGTGATCACCCAGCTGACCTGCTCGGAGCCGAAACCGTCAACGGCAGGCACTGCGGTGAATACGAAGC
>JAUIDP010000071.1 GCA_030429005.1 Gammaproteobacteria bacterium
CTAATTTCTTCGTCTGCGTCTCGCCAAAAACGTAGAAACCGCGATGACGGCCGTGCCAAATAGAATGAAACCCATTGTGACGTTTGGCGTACGCTCCACAATTTCCATGGATTCACTCAACCATGCGGGGAAAAACATTCCGAAGGCAAGCCATGGAATCAAAAACAAAACCGCAGCTACAAATGCCAACGTGTATCGCAGGAAGCCTGTCGGCTTCGATCCTTCTATCCGGCGTCGTAGAGCCAGAAGCCATCTCACGCTAACGTAACAAATAGCGACGTAAGCGACTATGGCGAAGAGAAATACGGATACTTTCATTTCTTGAGCTCGAAACGCGAGTGACCGTTATGGGTCAGAAGCTGTCATTGTACTCGATTCAGGGCAAATGTCGGCTAACGGCCAGAACCGGTCGGTCAATCTCCGTTATGACTGCGACGATACTCGTCGAATAAGGTAACCGACCGTGGCTACTGCTAGGAATGTTGGTATCGCCCAGCTTGCTCCAATAAGAATCCAATGCGCCCAGTAAACACTGCCTTCGCAGTGGATTTTGCACTGAGGATTATGGACCCACGCGATATACATCATCGCGCCACCAACCAGCACAGCGGCGCCTGAGGCAATTGATATTGCGAGTTTCAATCGCAAACCTCCGACGTCTCCTTTGGGTCAATTTGAGACTATGAGGATACACTGAATTTAGTCCCTTCGGTGGCCGGTGTTGAACATAAAGGAGTCATTGACTCTCGAATACCCTTGCTCCGAAATGCCAGCGAAAGCAGCCTTCAGCAGAAGAAAATTTACGCTATCCTAGTAGGCGGCAAATGACCAAACTCAGTTTTTTGCGGTTTAGAATCGGAACGATACTTTACCATTCACAGTAATTTGCGACCGACATGGCAAAGACTTCGGCAACATACGATGTAGCGATTTCATTCGCCGGCGAGGATAGGGCGCTTGCGTCTGAGATTGCGTCTGGTCTCGTTACGAAGGGAGTAAATGTCTTCTACGACGAGTATTCGGAAGCTGATCTTTGGGGCAAGGATCTTTATAGCCATCTGACATCAATTTATCGGGACGAGTCTATTTTCTGTCTGATGCTGGTTTCGAGCGCATACGTCAATAAGCAGTGGACAAATCATGAAAGGCGAGCCGCTCAATCGAGAGCGTTCACTGAAAACAGGGAGTATATTCTCCCGCTCCGACTTGACGACGCCGATGTTGAGGGTGTGCTCGATACTACCGGATACGTTGATGTACGACGCAAGACCGTCGAAGAAGTAGTAGCCCTTGTCGTAGAGAAAGTAAGAGCGTTTGAAAAAGAGAACGGAATCAGTCACGAAATAGTGACAGTAACTGACGTATTTGTGAAAGGTGAAATACGGCCGCCAAATGGCCTTGTAATCGAGGAAGAGCGGTTTGAGACATCCTGTCCAACGTGTGGGACTGCGCAAAATTTGTCACAGGCAACATTGTCATTAGATCACGATGACACGTTGTACACTTGTCGGAATGGTTGCCAAACTATTGTGGTGGTAAGCCGCCGCGGCCTCGTCGGCTGGCCGGGACGCGGCTATAGGATCGGAGATTACGTGATTCGAAACGCCTCGGACCTTAGGTTTGCCCATGTCTTAGTGCCCGCGTCGAGAGCAGCGCTCATGAAGAGTCGCCCTCAAGGTTTGTAGCACTCATGATTTTTCGTATTAGCGCGCGGCAAAGTGTCAGGCTGACAAATCACTGATTCAAGTCGCCGCGATTGAACGCGAAACGTCGGTCACAATGAATTAATAGAGTCGTCGCCGCAGCAACCATTCGCGAATCGCTATTTTTTCCAAGGCTAGAAATCATCTGCATGAATCGATTTACACCTTTCATCATTTCTACAAACAGCTACGTATATTCGATCAAGGGTCGGGCGCAGATTTCGAGTGACGACCGCATGTTGTCGGCTAAGCTAGTTACAGGGATGATTTTCTTTCTTCCGCTAGGAGGGATATTGGCGCTCTTAGTTGCACTAGTCGCGTCAGGCTTGGGTCTCGAAGATACCAGGGCATTGCTGGTGGTTGTGACCATTGTTGCATTCTTCTGGGTCACCGGATTCACCGACCGGGTACATGATCGAAACGTATCGGAAATCAAGGAACTTGCTTATCAGATTTGCGTAGACCCCGAGAGGGGGAAGAATTGGGCGAAACGGCAACTACTTCTGTCATTGCTGTTCTGGGCCGCGCGGCTTTCGTAGTGGGAACAGATACGCCATTTTTCGTTCTTTAGGTTTGCTGAGCAAGCTTGTTGAAACGTGCGGCGCGTGTCGCCTGGCTTCAATCACCCAAACTTTCTGAGGTAAACTTACAGCTCCTGGCCCCTACTTAATGCTCGGTACTTAATGAGAGTAAAGGGAAAGTTATGAAGCGATGGCGAGTGGCTCTCTAGTTCTTAAGAGCGAACATGAGCGAAGTGCGACCCTATTCTGATGAGTTCTTGGCCGCTTACCTTGATGAGCACCTTCTGTACGAAATACAGATGTTTGTAGGAAGCAAGAAATTTCTGACCAATGACGCGCATCGTATCCAGTGTAAAGCAGAAGACGAGCAGTTTGTGATCAACATGTTGATTGAGATTTTTGCGATTCATCTTCGGAATTTCATAGGGTTTTTCTATGGCGATCTCGGCAAAATAAGAGAGGACGACGTATTTGCAGTTGACTACTGCGAAGGATCGGCGTGGCAGACTCAGCGCCCGCCGATGAGTGATTCTTTGAGGCTGGCGGGGAATCGGGCCAACAAGCAAATCGCTCACCTTACGTCGCGCAGATACGTGGGAGATCATCCAGAAAAACGATGGTATGTCCCCGCGTTAAACGAGGAAATGAGAGCAATTTTTCTCAAATTTCTTGCTGTTGCAGACATAGGAAAACTCGGTCCAATCGCGCGAGATGAGCGAAATTGGTACCTACCGGACGACTCGTGAGAATCGGTTCCCGGTCCCCTTTCAATTGCCAATGCTGGGTCTTGTAAATAGCCGAATTGACCCGATCCAAACGTTATGAACAGGCGAACTGTATTAAGACGATTGACAGTCGCGGCAGGCGGCCTCGCTGCCGCTCTTGCGGCGGTGCCTTTTGTCAGATATTTCTATCCCAGCGAGCGAGCCAAAGAGCTCGGCGCTCCGATCTCAGTGGATTAAGCCACTATTCAGCCGGGCGAAACCAAAAGCTATGTCTGGCGAGGCAGGACAGTGCTCGTCATGCGGCGAACCGAGTCTCAGGTCCAGGCGCTCGCCGAAACTGACGACAAGTTGCTGGATTCATCCGATCCCCGTGAATCCCAGCCCGAGTATGTGGATTCAGGTCATCGAGCATTGAATGAGGAAATTCTGGTTCTCTTGGGCAATTGCACACACCTGGGCTGCGTGCCGGGTCAGAATCTGGATCGCGGCAAGAGCCTGGCAGGCGATTGGTGGCCGGGCGGCTTCGTCTGCGCTTGCCACGGATCGATGTTTGATTACGCCGGCAGAGTAGTGCGCGGGCCTGCGCCCGCCAATCTCCCAGTGCCACCACATTGGTATCCGTCGATAGACACGCTGATTGTTGGCGAGGACGAACCCGAAGCGGCTGCTTAGTGGTTGCGCGATCAGACTGAACTACAGCTAGCTCAAGATGCGCGTGAATCTGAAGGGCGCCTGTCCACCACAAATTGTTCTAAGTTCGGCCTGCAAGTATCTGATTCTATTTGGCGTTTCGTGAGCCAATTTCTAAGTCCAGATTGCGAAAAATCCTGGTTTAACTTAGATTCATCGATTCTTCGTAATGATGGGGTCAGGTGTTCGAATCACCTATCCGGCACCATTTTCCTTTGAATCACCTGCTGCAAAAAGTAGCCGACCTGGGCCTGCCAGAGGGCGAGTTCGCCATCTTTGGCAGCGGCCCGTTGCTGGTGCGTGGCGTCATCGACGGGGTAAACGATATCGATATCCTGTGTCGTGGTGCGGCCTGGCAAGCCGCGCTGGCGCATGGCGAACTGCAGCATCTCGAACAGTACGACCTCGACATCATCGCGATTGATGACGGCCTCATAACGCTAGGAAGAACATGGGGTTATGGAACATTTGACACCGATTTTCTCATAGATACGGCGGAGCTGATCGACGGCTTGCCGTTTGTCCGGCTGGAGCATGTCGTTGCGTACAAGCGCATCGCCGGCCGGCGCAAGGATCGCGAGCATCTGCGGGCACTGAAACTCAGCGGCTTCTGGAAGGCTCCCGGTCAAGCCGCAGAATGAAGAACCGCGCCAGCGCGCCGGCAACGAAAATATAGCCACCGAAAGCGATAGCGAACAGCAGTTCGCCGCTGAAAGCCACGAATGGCCCGTCGGGGCTCAACAGGCCGGTCGCCAGTTGGTACGGGCGCACGTAGACCACCAGCAGTATGAGTGTCGACGCAATGCCCCAGCCCATCATGACCGTTGGCCAGCGCAGCGTAGCCCTTGCGGCGTTTCCATCGGCGAGTTCAGCCGGCGCATCGTGCAATGCGTCCCGGTAGTCAGCCTCGGCCGCCGTCACCGATGTCAGTCTCGATACGAGAATGGCTGTGACCAGGCTGATGACAAAGCCGACCAGGATCGGATTCAGAATAGCGGGCAGCGTGACCAGGTCAAATGTTACCAGTGCCCGGGAGCCGACAAAGCTGACGAAACCGGCGACCATGCCCCAGAATGCGCCGCCTTCGGTGATGCGCTTGCTCCAGACGCTCATGAATGCGACCGGACCCCAGACAGCAGCAAACATCGGTCCGACAAAGTTGGTAATCCAGTAGACGTCTGGCGGCACGAACATTGCCAGGACGAGCGTCACGACACCGACCAGCAGGATCGTGATCCGGCTGACTTTCAGACGATGCGCATCGCTTGCCCTGGATTCGTCGATGACGTCGTTGCTGATGGCAAATCCGACCAGCGTCAGGAACGTCGAGGCCGACGAGAGGCCGGCCGAGACGATGCCGGCCAGCAACATCGCACCGAAAAACGTCGGCATGGCATTCAGCGCTGCCCAGATCATCGCGTTGTTGGACGGCTCGACATCCGGGTTCAGTATGGCGATGACGGGGCCGGAAATGTAGATCAGTGTCCACAGGATCGACAGCACAATCACTGCCATGCAGGCGGACCGCACGATGACGTGTTCATCCCGCGCCATCAGGTAGCGGCTGGACTGCCACGGGCTCACTGCCACCACCAGCGCCCACGCGAAACCGATTATCGTGGCCCAGACCCACATATCGATGGGCGCATCCCAGAGCGCATCATCGCCACGATATCCTTCGGCACCGATGATGCCAGGGCGTGGTTCGAAGTCTGCAAGGATACGGACACTCTCAAACCAGCCGCCGGCGGAATCGGCAATAAACGACAGTGCGAGGATGCCGATCGTGCCGAACAGCATGAACATCAGCGTGTCCGTGATGACAACACCGCGCGAGCCGGAGTAGATCGTGAATGTCGTGTAACCCAGCCAGACCGCCACGAGTGCCGGCAGGTAGGTGATGTCTGTTATCCAGGTGATTACCATCGCCGCACCCTGGGTAACCGTCATCAGGTAGCCGCCTACACCGATCACGACGGTAATCGCCGCGAACGCTCGCACACGGCGGCTGTTGAATCGCTTGCCGAAATACTCGGCCACGGTTGCTGTACGCGCCCGTCGCAGGTAGCGACCAAAAAGCAGCGCGCCCAGCACGTAGCCGGTCAGCGTCATCGGTACACTGATGATCAGTGCGGCGGCATAGCCGTCGTAGGCCATACCGACATCGCCGAGAAACGAATTGGTGCCGACGACACTGGCAACCAGCGTACCGAGAATCATGAAGGTCGGCGCCCGGCGCCCGGCGACAAAATAGTCGTCCAGGTGCTTGACCCGGCGGCCGGCATAGTTGCCGATCGCAACGTAGACGAACACGCTGATGACGATTGCGAGGGCATAAGCATCCATGCGGGAAGCGCCCTAGCTTGTCAGCTGACCGGCAGGCACCGCCGTATTCGATTGTTGCACGATATGACTCCCCCCGGGGACAATGCTCGTTCCGTCAGCGATCATTATGCGGGACGCCACTTGAGATTGTCTAACCGTTGCGTGTAGCGTTGGTGTCATGCGAATCAAACTACTCATACTCCTGGCTTGCGGCACCTTGCTGGCGTGCAGCGACCGGGCGGCCGTGGAAGAATCGGCCGATGCCGTTGGAGCAAGCGCCATCGAGCAGCTCGCCGACGACTACCTGCGGCAAATGCTGCTGCGCTATCCGGAAACCGAGACCTACTATTCGCTGGCCAATGCCCCGCACGACGATTTGTTCGACAATTCGCCGGAAGCCAGGCAGGACTGGGACGCACAGGTCGATGCCTGGCTGGACGCACTTGGCCAAATCGAAAAGCCGGCCGATATCGGCAGCCGCGACTGGGTCACCTACGGCATCCTGTCCGAGGAGCTGTTGGCGTCAAAGGCAACCCGAATTTGTCGCAGCGAAACATGGGCAGCCAGTACGGCAACCGCCTGGCACACAAGTTTGCCGTCCGTATTCGAACTGCAACCGGTCGGCACGCCGGAGGCGCGCGCCGCCGCGCTGCGCCGGCTCGAAAAGGTTGCGGCCTACGTGGACGGCGAGATCAGGAATCTCCGTTCCGGGCTCGACTTCGGTTACACCGCGCCAAGGCCTACGGTCGAGGGCGTACCACGCGAAGTGCGGGAGTTACTGGCCGACGACAATCCCTTTCTTGCGATGGCGTCGCGCGATGGGGACGGCGCATTCTCGGCAAACGTGCAGGCGATTTTTGACAAGGACATCGCACCGGCTATCGAGCGCTTCGCGGTCTATATCGAGGAAGACTACCTGCCAAACGCACGCGAATCGCTGGCCGTTGCGGACAACCCGGACGGGGCAGCGTGTTACCGGGCACTGGTGCGATCTTTTACAACCATAGCGCCTGCTGCAGACGCGATCCACGAGACCGGGCTGGAGCAAATCGCCGCGATCCGGTCGGATATGCAGGCAATCATTGACGAACATTTCGGCGGCGGCAGCATCGAGGACTTCATGCGCCGCCTGAACAACGATCCCGAGTTCACGTTTTCGTCGTCCGACGAAATCCTGGCACACGCCCGGGCGTCGTTGCAGGGTGTGCGTGAATTGATGCCGACGCTGTTCAGCCTGGTGCCGAAAGCGGACGTCATCATCAAACCCTATCCGCCACACCGCAGCAGCGGCACGGGCGAGTACTGGTCTTCTTCGGAGGACGGCGAGCGACCGGGGATTTTCTACCTCCCGGTGACCGAGCCCGAAAAGCGATCGCGTGCAGGGCAACAGTCGTTCCTGTTTCACGAAACCTACCCGGGGCATCATTTGCAGGGTGCGATCGCACTGGAACTGGGTGACCGCGTACACCCGTTGGCTCGCTACCTGTGGAATTCGGGTTATGCGGAAGGCTGGGGGCTGTACTCAGAGCGACTGATGGACGAGGTTGGCCAGTACACGACACCGCTCGATCGCATGGGCATGCTGTCCGACCAGGGTGCGCGTGCAGCCCGCCTGGTCATCGACACCGGTTTGCACACGATGGGCTGGACGAGGCAACAGGCGGTCGACTACATGCTTGCGAACACCGCCTGGTCGCCGGTGGACATCGAGTCGGAAATCGATCGTTATATCGCCTGGCCCGGCCAGGCCAATGCCTACATGCTGGGTATGCTGAAGATCATGGAGTTGCGTGACGTGGCCGAGCAGGTGTTTGCCGACGACTTTGATATACGCGAGTTTCACGCGCGGGTCCTCGAGAACGGCAGTATCACGCTGCCGATGCTTGAAGAAGTCGTCGTAGCCTGGATTGAAGCCTATCTCGCGGAGGCCGGGCCGAACGACTAGTCCGGAAAGCTCTTCCAGGTGTCGTCTTCTGCGCTACAGGACCGCTTGGCGCGTGTGTCCGGAGTCAGGCGACCGAAGTCCGCATCGATATTGGCAGCGACGTAGGTGATCGCTACGTAAGCAGCAACGCCCTGGTTGAGGTCGTCGCGATCAATCTTGTCCAGCGTGTCGTCCGCTGTGTGGTGAAAATGAAAATACTTGCTGGCATCGTGCGACAGGCTTAGCACGGGCATGCTGGCCTTGCGCATCGGGCCCAGGTCCGGTGCGCCCGAGGCCCGGTTATCGCCGCGCTCAACGCCAAGTGGTTCCAGCAGCTCGTGCATGGCATCGACGAGATCAAGAGACGACTCGGCCACGCGCGACCGCAGGCTCCAGACTCGACCTGCGCCGGTGTCGGCGCCCAGTCCGATGATATGGTTGGTTATTGCGGCGCGGTGGTTCTTTGCATATTGCTCGGCGCCATCGAGATCGAATTCCTCGTTGGCGAATAGTACCAGCCGAATAGTCCGACGGGGCGCCGTGCCGCTGTCGAGGATCATTTTCGCCACTGCGGTGACAATCGCAACGCCGGCACCGTCATCGATCGCGCCGGTGCCGAGGTCCCAGGAATCGAGGTGCGCGGCCAGCAGAACGATCTCGTTTGCGAGTTCGCCCCGGCCGGGCACTTCGCCGATAACGTTCGCTGACTTTTCCCGCGGGAGAAAATGTGCAGTTGATTTCAGGCGCACGTTGACCGGTTGTCCTTGCAAAACCTGGTAGGTCAGCAGGTCGGCGTCCGCATTCGCAAGCGCTATCCCGGGTATGGTTGCCGGGATGCCCCTGTTCAGCAGGCTGCCGGTGTGTGCAAAGCGGTGGTGTGATGTGCCCGCTGAGCGAATCAGCGTCGCCAGCGCCCCGCGCTCCGCCGCAATGTAGTGTCCGCAGCGGCGTATCCTGGAGGCGGCCGAATAGCCGGCGCCACTCCGGCTGGGCTCCATGCGATGATCGATGTAAGCAATGCGGCCGGACAGTTTTTCTTTGTCGAGCGCGCGTAGCTCATCCAGGCTCGTTACGCGTACGATCTCCGCCTCGATGCCGTCCACCGAGGTTCCAGGACTGCCGCCTAGTGACGTTGCGTGCAGCGACTGCGGGTAGGGCGCAACGATGTCTGCCGCCAGGTCGCCCCGGACCCAATGCGGTACGTCGACTTCTTCGGTGCGGACATTGGCAAAGCCCAGGCCAGCCATCATCTGCACAGCCCATTCGACCGCGGCCTTGTCACCCGCGGAGCCGGCTGGCCGCGGACCGACCTCCATCGTCAGGGATTCCACCAGTTCATAGGCGATCGAGTCCTGCAACGCCTGGTCGCGAAGCAGCTTCGCTTTGGCAGCAACATCGGCGGGTATGGGCTCGGCCTGGACGGCGGCGGTGGCGAGCAGACAACTCGCTGCAAGCCCGCAAAGTATTTTCAGCATTGCTATTCCTGCGTTTTGGACTTGCGCGGCATCAGTGCGCTGATTGCGATCGCGCAGGCAGCCAGGATGACGAATCCGCCGATCGTCTTCAGCAGGATCGGACCGGCTTTGCCGATGTCGAGAAATCCGAACACCAGCATCAGGCCGACAACGCCTGCGGCCAGGATGGCCAGTACCAGGGTAATGATGACTGTATTCTTCACGTAGAAACCCTCAAATCATGCGCTCATCGGGTGGCCAGGGGCATACTCAATCAGGTCCCAGAGGTTACCATACAGGTCCTCGAATACGGCGACAGTCCCGTAGTCCTCCTGTTTCGGTTCACGTACAAATTTGATGCCGTTGGCCTGCATGGACTCGTAATCGCGCCAGAAATCATCAGTCTGCAGGAACAGGAAAACGCGACCGCCTGACTGGTTGCCGATGAAGGCCTCCTGGTCCGGGGTCGATGCGCGGGCAAGCAGCAGCGTGGTATACGCGCCGCCAGGCGGTGCGACAACGACCCAGCGCTTGTCCTGCGCAGGCTGGTAGGTATCGTCGACCAGGCGGAAACCGAGTTTGCCGACATAGAACGCGATTGCTTCGTCGTAGTCACGTACCACGAGGGCGATGTGCGCGATGGACTGCTTCATCGGTAGACAGGATTAAGCAGCGGCAACAATGCCAGGACCAGGGTCTGTGAGTAGACACTTTCGCGCGTCAGCAGGCCATCTGTCAGCAGCCCGAAGGCGCCGCCACCTTGCTTGCTGTTGACGGTGTCGAATACGCGGTCGCTGGCATCGCCAAGTTCCATTCCCGTTTCGACGAGGCGCCGGACTGCGTCGGGCAAGGGCAGGGTGGCGCTGCGGGCTTCGCCGGCACGGCCATCGGCCGCCCGTACGGCAATCCAGGCAAAGGCCAGCAGTGTCTCGTCGATGACGTCGATGCCGCCTTCCATGCCCACGGCATAATCGGCCGCTGGCCGCAGTTGCAATGCCCGTTCCGCACGGTTGCGAGCGCCGGATCGCGTTTCTGCGTCGGTCGACGGTTGCGCACTGACGCCTGAATCGACACGGGTGCCTGAGAGCCGCAGCCGTGCATCGGGCAACATCCGGGCGAAGGCACTTCGTGCTGCCTGGATCTTGACCGGATTTTTTGACGCGACAACGATTTCGGTTGCTATTGTCAGGCGCTGGCCCTTGCATGCTTGTCTGAGTTGGCTGCCTGGCCGGACAGCTTCAGCAACAATGCGTAGAAGTCGTCGGCCGGCATCGGCTTACTGCAAATATAGCCCTGAATATGGTCGCATTTGTAGCGGCGCAGGAATTCGAGCTGCTCCCGAGTTTCCACGCCTTCGGCGACGACTGTCAAGCCAAGTTGCTGCGACATGGCAAGTATGGCGGCACAGATAGCCGCATCGTCCGTGTCCTGGTGCAGGTCCTTGACGAAAGAGCGGTCAATCTTGATCGTATCGATCGGGAATCGCTTCAGATAGCTGAGTGACGAGTAGCCGGTGCCAAAGTCGTCGATCGACAAGGATACACCGGCTTCTTTCAGCGCCTTGAGTTCGATCAGCGTCTTGTCGACATCCTGCAGCAACACGCTTTCCGTGATTTCCAGTTCAATGTCGCGCGGACGAATGCCGGCGTTGGCAATGGCATCCAGTACATCACCGACAAGGCCGCTGTCGCGGAACTGGTGGCTGGAGATGTTGACCGAGACCGGCACGGTGCCGACGACGGATTTGGACCAGGCGCTGACCTGGCGGCAGGCCTCGTTCAGCACCCACTGGCCGAGCGGCACAATCAGGCCGGTTTCCTCGGCAATCGGAATGAAGTCATCCGGCGCGATCGAGCCGCGCTCCGGATGGTGCCAGCGCAGCAAAGCCTCGGCACCGACGAGGCGAAAGCTGCTGGCTTTGACTTTAGGCTGGAAGTACAACTCGAACTGTTCGCTGGCAATGGCCTCGCGGAGCAGGTTTTCGAGGTCCAGCCGGTGCAGGGACTTCGTGCGCATCGTCTCGGAATAAAACTTGAAATTGTTTCGCCCGACAGCCTTGGCGCGGTACATGGCTGAGTCGGCATTCATCAGCAGTTCTTCGCCGTTCTTGCCGTCCTGCGGATACATGGCGATGCCGATGCTCGGTGTGACGACAAACTGGTGGCCGGCACAGGTAAACGGCGGTGTCAGGGTTTCAATAATGCGGGTCGCGACATTGGCGACGGATTCGGGGGAGTCGACGCCATACAGTTTGATTACGAATTCATCGCCGCCGAGACGCGCTAGCCGGATGTTGCGTTTCGCCCGGGCATCGATTTGCGAGACGCTGTCGGTGGAACGAATACATTTTGCCAGCCGGTTGGCGACGTCTTTGAGCAACTCGTCGCCGATCGTATGTCCGAGCGTGTCGTTGATGCGTTTGAATCGATCCAGGTCGACGAATAACACGGCGAACTTCTGGTTTTCGCTTTTCGCGATAGCAATCGTGCGCTCCAGGCTCTGGCTGAAGAGTTCCCGGTTGGGCAGCTCGGTCAGTTCATCATAGTAGGCGAGGTTGTAGATCTTTTCCTCGGCGCTCTTGCGTTCGGTGATATCCCGGACGATGGCAAGAACCGTTGTCTTGTCGCGCGCGACGAAGCGCGTTTCGAGATGGATATCCAGCCCTTCGAGGACGTGCTCGTAAACCTGCGGCTTGCCGGTCTCGAGTGCGCGTTGAATCAGTTCGAGTGCACCATCGTCATTCTCGCACGGGTAGAAGTTGATCAGGGAGGCGGTCGACAGCGCCTTGATCTGCAGCGTATGGGTAGCGTCCGGCCGGCTCAGCCCATCCTGTACTTCCCCGTTCTTGTTGACGATAAAAATCAGGTCGGGAATAGCGCGGATCAGGCCACGCAGATCACTGAGCGAGCGGGCCGTGCGCAACGCGTAGCGGAGCCGGTGTGGCAGGACGGGCATCGAAATCGGGTTGAATACAATATCGGTAGCGCCGGCACGGTAAGCTTCTTCGACGGCTTCCTCGTCGCCACGGTCCGCGACAATAAAGACCGGCAATTCACCGCCACTTTCGTGTTTGCGGATTTTCGCGCAAAGGGCAACGCTGTGGAATGTCGGGTCTTTCGTGTCCAGCAGCACGGCATCAGGCGGCGTTTCGCGAAACCTTTCAAAAACGCTCGCCGCGGCAGTGACGAGTTCGCAACGGAAACCGAATTGTTGCAGTGCTTCGCGAATCGACTGGCCTTGTCGCTGCTCGTCGGTCGCTACCAGCACGAGCGGTTGACGCATGATTTGCGTGTTGCTGGACATGAAACTGCCTGATGAGTCCGGGTGGAATGTAAGTAGCTGTAATCAAAAAGAATAGATGGCTGACTGGACAGAATCCGCGATCGGAGTCACAGATAGGGCAGAGAGCTAGAAAGTCGCTCGATCGGTAAATTGCACGCCCTGCGCCAGCGTCTTGTGCACGGGACAGCGCCTGGCAATCTGCGCCAGGCGTTTTTGCTGTGCCTCGTCGAAATCGCCTTTGATCTCGACGTTGCTCGCGATATGCTCGATCTTGCCGCTGGCGTCGTCGTCACAATCTGCACAGTCATCCGCGTGAATGCGCGAAAACTCCAAACTGGCGGTTACCGACTCCAGCGCCATGCCCTTGTGCTGGCAATACAGCGAAATGGTTGCGCAGGTGCAGGCTGCCAGCGCACCAAGCAACAGCTCGTACGGATCCGGTCCGGTGTCCGTGCCGCCAGCGGCGACAGGTTCATCTCCAGTCCATTCGTGGCGGCCATTGGTGATCGAAACGACGGTACCCGTCGTCAGTGTTGCGGTGACGGTCGACATTGTTGCCGGTCTCCTCGAGTTAGTTAGGGTAGTAACGCCGGCCGACAGCGCCGCTGAAAAACCGGGTAAGCCGATGCAACCACCGATTGGCGGGATCGCGCCAGCTGTCTGCCACCGCGATCTGCACATCACTTTGCTTTTCCTGTAACACTCTTTCGTTAGCCGGTGGGTACAGGTGCTGGTTACTCCAGCCGATGTGTGCCCGGTCCGCCGTCTCGAACAGCGTGTCCGGCACGGGTAGCCCGGACCATTCCGCGATGGATTCGATAGCATCAACCGGCCGGTCGGCGAGGTCCTCGTAACGCAATGTATAAAACCGTGTACCGAATGCCGGTTTCCAGTCCTCCAGGCGCTGCTGGCGAGCGGCCCAGTCGCGCGCATTGCGCACCGCAGCCGAGTAGCTTTCCTTGCGCTTGTACCAGCTGCAAACGACGGCTCGCGGGTCACGTACGAGGTTCAACAGGTACAGCTCGACATCGGGAAGAAGACTGAAAGCGAGCGCGATCTCCGGTGCTTTCGAGCTGTCGACAAAGTGGGTCACCTGCGTTTTCTTCGTGACGGACTGCAGCACGGCTGCAATGCCGGCCAGGTAGTCGGCATGCTGCCCGGCAAGGCGCGTGCACGCATTCTGATCGCGCCAGTCAGGCATCCCGGACGCGTCCTTGAAAAACGCCTTGCCAAGTGCATGCATCGAATTGCCGTTTGCGACGATGTCGCCGTAAACCGGGCAGGTCGGCAGGCTCTCACCACAACTGCACGGTTCCTGTTGTTCGTAAGACCGCCACAGGTGGCGCAGCTGACCAAGGTTGAATACTCTCGCGTCCTGCGACAACAGCAGCGACAACAAGGTACTGCCCGAACGGCCCGAACCGCTGATCGCAATAATCTTCATCGACTGGAAATGCTCAAATAATTCATTAGTCTGACGAGCAATAGTCCCTATACTGGGCCGGACCCGGATCAAACCTTAACAGCTGCACTGAATGATGACTACGAATCCTTATCGAGCCGGCGCGCGCATTCTCGAGATCGCCCGGGCTTTTCCGGACAGGACGGCGCTGGTCATCGATGCGGAGTCCTGGTCCTATTCGGAGTTGCTCGCGGCCGCCAGCCAGATTGCGAGTGGATTCGGGCCAGGGAATGACAGCGGTGCACAACCTGTTACTGCCGTCATGGCGCAGCGGCACGTGTCTTC
>JAUIDP010000072.1 GCA_030429005.1 Gammaproteobacteria bacterium
CACGCGGAGGGTGCTCGCATCGCCGTGGTCGGGCCAGCATCGGCCGAAGCAGTCGAGGCAGCGGGAATGAAGGTCGACATCATGCCGGCCGACGGCTTCGACAGCGAGCACTTGCTGACCGCGTCCAAGTTGTTCGACGTCGCTGGCAAGTGTGTGCGCATCATCCGGGGGCAAAGCGGGCGCGAGCTGCTCGCCGAGACACTGCGCAGCCGCGGGGCTGACGTCGACTACCTGAGTGTCTATGAGCGCACGCTGCCGCTGTATCGGGCCGACGAGGTCGACGCACTGCTGGCCAGCTGGCGGGCGGGCAAAGTTAACGTCGTCACGGTAATGAGCGTCGCGACACTGGACAATCTGCTCGCGTTGCTGCCGGAGGACGCATTGCCGATGCTGGCACGGACCCCGCTGGTGACGCCCGCCGATCGTGTGATAAAACAAGTGCTGCAAAAGCTGCCCGGAATGCCGACGACACTTGCCAGTGCGCCGGACGCGGATGCTATGGTTCGCGCCATTGTGCGCGCGATTGACGGATAACGCCGGACACGACCAATGAGCGAAAACGAAGAAACGGAAGCCGAGGCCACCGAACCGGAGGTTCTGCCACCGGAAAAGCCGAAACGGTCCGGCGGCGGCGCTGTCGCCTGGCTGGCCCTGCTGGTCGCCGTTCTTGCCCTCGGTGCCGTTGGCTACACCATTTACAGCGACTGGCGCACGCAGCGGCAGGCGGAGTCGGCCAGTGGCGATTTCGAGGCATCGCTTGACAGTCTCGGCCGCCGCATCGATGACAGCAATGCGGCAATCGGTGCCGTCGCAGAGGATATTGTCGCGCTGACGAGCGCCGATACGAGTACGGACGATGCCGTCGCGGCGCTGAAACTCCAGCTGGCGGACATTGGCGAACGCCTGCAGTTGCTCAATTCATTGCCGGTACGCATCGCCAATACCGAGGCAGCCCTTGCAAACCTGCAGGGCGTGTCGGCCGGCGCTCGGGATACCTGGCTGCTCGGCGAAGCCGAGTACTACATGCAGCTCGCGAACGCCCAGCTGCAACTGGCCGGCAACCCGGAGCTTGCCGGGCTCGCGCTGGGCATGGCGGATGAGCGCGTGGCACAACTGGCCAACCCTGCCCTGACCAATATTCGCATCGCGCTGGCCGACGAAATTGCCGCCCTCGCCGGCATGCAGACACCGGATATAGAAGGCATCACGCTGCAGCTCGCCAGCCTGGCGCGCGAGGTGGAAAAATTGCCGCTGCGGCCGGTTGAACGTATCGCCGAGGAAGGCGGCGAAGCGAGCGACGAAGAGATGAGCCGGCTGGACCGTGCCTGGAACTCGATCAAGTCGGCAACGTCGGGAATGATCAAGCACCGCACGACGGACGAGAAGGTCATGCCGCTGATATCACCCGATGCCGAGTATTTCCTGCGCACGAACCTGGCGCTGCAAATGCAGACTGCACGCCTGGCGTTGCTGCGCGGTGAACAATCCGTCTACGAAAGCAGCCTCGCCGATGCGGCCCGCTGGCTGGGGCGTTATTTCGACGCCAATAGCACGCAGGTGGCGACCGCCATTGAGACGCTCGATTCATTGCGCGGCGCCATGGTCGACGCGGAAGTGCCGGATATCTCGCAATCACTGCAGCTGCTGCGGCAATACAACTCGGTCGTCGAGACCGCGCAATGAAATTCGCGCTGGTCGTCATTTTCACGCTCGTGCTGGCTACACTGGCGGCGCATTTTCTTGCCGGCGACCCCGGCTACGTCATCATCAACTTCCGCGGGCACATCTTCGAGATGTCCGTGCCAATTCTCGTGCTGCTGTTTTTTGCGACCATGGCGGCGCTCTGGCTGATCTGGTTCATTGTGCGGGCGCCGCGCAAGCTGGGCGAGGCCGCCGGCCGCATGCGGGCCGGCAGGGCCGGACAAAAACTGACGATGGGCATGATCCAGATCGCGGAAGGCAACTTTGCGAAGGGCGAGAAACTGCTGGCGCGGGCGGCGGCAAGCAGCGACGCACCGCTGTTCAATTATCTGCAGGCGGCGCGGGCCGCGCATCTGCAGGGCCAGGACGAGCGCCGCGATGAATGGTTGAAACTGGCTTACGAGCAGACACCCGAAGCCGCGAATGCCGTCCTGCTCACGCAGGCGGAGCTGCAGCTCGATCGCCAGCAGTATGAACAGGCGCTGGCAACGTTACGCCGCCTGGACGACAACTCGAAGGATCACAGCTACGCCATCGCGCTGCTCGGGCGGCTGTACTACCGACTTGAGGACTGGAGCAACCTGGCGGAGATCCTGCCACGCCTGAAAAAGCACGGCCGCATCAACCAGGAGACGATCGACACGTGGACGACCCGCGTCTATATCGAGAACCTCCGGCAGGCGAAGACCGGCGATGGGGTCGTCGCGGAGTGGAGCGCCATCCCGAAGAAGTTCAAGTCGGACATCGCGCTCCTCGAAGCGTATTACAACGCGCTGATGCGCAATGACCTGCACGCGAAGGCCGAGAAGGAACTGGTCGCGGCGCTGAAACACGAATGGCGCGCACCGCTGGTGAGCCTGTATGGCCTGGTCGAGGGCCCGGACCCGAGCAAGCAACTCAAGCGCGCTGAGGGCTGGTTGAGTACGCGCCCGGACGACGCGGACCTGCTGTTGACGACAGCGCGGCTGTGCCTGCGCACCGAATTGTGGGGCAAGGCACGCAGCTACCTGGAAACAGTGATTGCGGTACGGCCGACGCCGGACGCCTACCGGGTCTACGGCAGGCTGCTCAATCAGCTCGGCGAAGGCGACGCAGCAGCGGAAGCCTACCGCGCTGGCCTGGGCATGGTCACCGACACCCAGCTGCCGGCCATCCCCCACCTCGCAAAACCCTGACCCTGGCAACAAAAACCAACAAAAAGGGGTCAGAGCCCGCTCTGACCCCTTCTATCTGTGTTGGCGAATCTCAGGGTTGGCTGCGGACACTCCGTAGCCAGGCCGTCAGCGGCTCCCACTCTTCCCAGTCCGGCCATGCCAGGTATTCCGGGAGTTCGAAGATGCCGAGGCCGCGGGTGTAGGCGCGCACATAGTTTTGCGCCTCTCGCAGCGCTGCGATATACGGCACGCGGGCCCTGGTCAGGTATTCATCGAGATCGTCGAAAATCAGCGTGTTGTCGCGCACACGGTTCGCAATGGCACCGATCTTGGCCTCCTTGTTCTCCACGCGCGGCAAGCCCTGCAGTTCCTTCAGGAAAGTCGTGGTCGCCTGCATGTCGATCGTCGACGGCAATACCGGCACAACGATGGTTTCGGCATGCTTGACCAGGCCAGTCAGCTCCGACGAGTGCGTCCGGGCGGGTGCGTCGATTACCAGGATATCGGCGTTGCGCGGCGCGCGCCGCAGACCATCGTCATAGGCCTGTACACCGGCGATTTCGGGCCGATCCGCAGGCCTGCGGTCGAGCCAGTCCAGGGCTGACCGCTGCGGATCGTAGTCGGCCAGTGCAACGGTAGCGCCTTCATTGGCGAAATAGGAAGCGATGTTGGTTGCTATCGTACTTTTGCCGCAGCCACCTTTCGCGTTCAGAACCATTATGTGCCGCATGACTTTCTCCAAGGGCAATTGTTATTAGATTGGTGTGTGACTTATGTAAACTACAGACGCCGACTTCAAAAGTCCATCCAGCACAATCTCCACTGATACACTTCCGCCATGCAGCTTCGTTACCAGAAAATGCAGGGTGCCGGCAACGAGATCATTGTCGTCGACCAACGCATCCCGGATCCGGTCGCACCGGATGCCACCGTGCTGAACGAGTTGCGCCGCGCGACGGCATCCCGGCCATTTGACCAGCTCATGTGGTTGAACCTACCGGACAATCCTGCAGCCGCCGCCCGCTACCGGGTCTTCAATCGCGATGGCTCGGAAGTCGAGCAATGTGGCAACGGCGTGCGCTGCGTGGCCGTGTTGCTGTCCTGCCAGGACAAGGACCTGCCAGCGGAGTTTACCCTCGAGAGCCCGGCCGGCCCGGTTCTGGCGCGGGTCATGAACGACACCCGCGCTGCCGTGGATATGGGCGTCCCCACCTTCGATGACCGCATCACCGACCTCAGCGTCGACGGCCGGCCGGTGGACGTCCGCCTGGTTTCGATGGGCAATCCGCACTGCGTGCTGGACGTCGACGATGTGCAGGCCGCCGACGTTGCCGGCCTGGGCCCGGCGATCGAACGGCATGTCCGGTTTCCGCAACGTATCAATGTCGGCTTCATGCAAATCGTCGACCGGCGCAATATCCGGCTGCGCGTTTACGAACGCGGTGCGGGCGAGACACTCGCCTGCGGTACCGGCGCCTGTGCCGCGGTGGCTTCGGGCCGTCGCCGCAACCTGCTGGACGAAGTCGTCACGGTGCAACTGCCCGGTGGACAACTCGTGGTAAGCTGGCGCGGCGAAAACGCCAGCATGTGGCTCAGCGGCGACGTGGAATTCATCAGCGAGGGCAATATCGATTTATGAGTACGCAACGCAAACCGGAATTCGTTGAAGACAGCCTGTCCGATGAGGCGGTTCAGGACTACCTCGAGGCAAATCCTGACTTTTTCGAACGCCACAGCGCGTTGCTGTCCAGGCTGACTGTGCCGCACAGCTCCGGTGATGCGATTTCGCTGGTGGAACGCCAGGTTTCCATGCTGCGGCAGAAAGAACTGAAGATGCAGAACCAGCTCAGGGATCTGATCGCCGTCGCACGAGCCAACGATACGCTGGCCGCGAAGATTCACGAACTGAGCCTGCAGCTGCTGCGGACGACGACGCTGGCCGAAACCATCGCCGCGGTCGAAACCGGCATGCGCAGCGGTTTCGGCGCAGACCAGTCGATCCTCGTGGTCTTTGCCGACCCCGACGACTTTGACGATATCGATGCCGGCCGGTTCTTCAGCGTCATCCTCCGCGAGGACCCGCAGTTGAAGCCATTCGAAACCTTCCTCGAGGCCGCCAAGCCGCGCTGTGGCCAGGTCCGCGACTCACAGCGATCATTCCTGTTTCACGACGATAGCGACGAGATCGGCTCCGTTGCACTCATTCCGCTCGGAGATCGGGCACAGATCGGTTTTCTCGCCATCGGCAGCGCGGATGCCGACCGCTTCCATCCCGGCATGAGCATCGACTTCCTGGCCCGCGTCGGCGACCTCGTTACCGGAGCGCTGGCGCGCTACTGACCGCCGGAGCCGCCGTTGCAAAGCGCGGAAACAGACTGGATCGACAAGTTCATACACCATCTCAAGTATGAGCGCCGCCTGTCACCCCTGACCTTGAAGCACTACCGGCGCGACCTCGAAGCACTCGCCGGCTACTGCGATGAAATCGGGCGGGAGGGCTGGTCGGACCTCGACAGCGAAGACTTTCGCGCTTTCTCGGGCACCAGCTATCGCCGCGGGCTGTCGGCACGCAGTATCCAGAGACGCCTGTCCGCGGCACGCACGTTTTTTCGCTACCTGCTGCGCGAGAAGCAGGTCCGGAAAAACCCGGTCGAGTCGGTCCCGGCCCCGAAACACGGCAAGCGCCTGCCGGAAAACCTCGATGCCGACCGCATGGGCAAGTTGCTCGAGATAGAGGGCGACACACCGATCGTCGATCGCGACCGCGCGATCCTGGAGCTCCTCTACTCGTCCGGCCTGCGGCTCGCCGAACTGGTCGATCTCAACCTCGGCGACGTCGATCACGCTGACGCCACGGTCCGCGTCACCGGCAAAGGCAACAAGGACCGCATCGTGCCGGTCGGCAGCAAGGCCCTCACGGCGCTGGCGCGCTGGCGGCAGTCGCGTGTCGCAATGGCCAATCCGGACGAGCCCGCATTGTTTGTCAGCAATCGCGGCCAGCGCCTGAGCCCGCGCTCGGTCCAGGCCCGCGTCACCTACTGGGCCAGGCGGCAGGGCATCGACTCGAAGGTCTATCCGCACCTGTTCCGGCATTCATTTGCCACACACCTGCTGGAGTCGAGCCACGACCTGCGCGGCGTGCAGGAATTGCTGGGGCACGCCAACATATCCACGACCCAGGTCTACACTCACCTTGACTTCCAGCATCTCGCCCAGATGTACGACAAAACCCACCCCAGGGCGCGCAAAAAAGACTAGGGCCCTTTCGAGGAATAATCATGGAACAATTTCGTGGGACAACGATTGTCTCAGTCCGGCGTAATGGCAAAGTCGCCATCGCCGGCGACGGCCAGGTGAGCATGGGCAACACCGTGATGAAGGGCAATGCCCGCAAGGTGCGGCCACTCGCTGGTGGCAAGGTCATCGCCGGTTTTGCCGGCGGTACCGCCGATGCATTTACCCTGTTTGAACTGTTCGAGACCAAGCTCGAGCAATACGGCAACCTGACCCGCGCGGCGATCGAACTGGCCAAGGACTGGCGAACCGATCGGCGCCTGCGGCGCCTTGAAGCGCTGCTCTGCGTCGCCGACGCGGAAAGCTCGTTTATCGTTACCGGCAACGGCGACGTCATCGAACCGGAGAACGACCTGATGGCGATCGGCTCCGGCGGGCCTTTTGCCCAGGCAGCGGCCCTCGCCCTGCTGCGCAATACGGACCTCGATGCCCGCAGCATTGTCGAACAGGCGCTGGCGATTGCCGGCGACATTTGCGTTTACACGAACCAGACCATCACGGTCGAAGAGCTATAGACATGTCTCAGATGACTCCCCGCGAGATCGTCCAGGAACTGGACAAGCACATCGTCGGCCAGGACGACGCCAAGCGCGCCGTTGCCATCGCGCTGCGCAATCGCTGGCGTCGTGTCCAGGTCGATGAGCCGCTGCGCAGCGAGATCACGCCGAAAAACATCCTGATGATCGGCCCAACCGGCGTCGGCAAGACCGAGATTTCCCGGCGACTGGCCAAGCTGGCGAAAGCGCCGTTCATCAAGGTTGAAGCGACGAAATTCACCGAGGTCGGCTACGTCGGCCGCGAAGTCGACAGCATCGTGCGCGACCTGATGGACGTCGCGATCAAGATGATCCGCGAAGAGGCTATGAGCAAGTTCCGCCACCGCGCCGAGGATGCGGCCGAAGAGCGCGTCCTCGACGCATTGCTGCCGCCGGCCGCGCTGTCGGTCGGCTTCACCAGCGACGCGCCGGTCGAGAAAGACAACAGTGAAACGCGGCAGAAATTCCGCAAGATGCTGCGCGAAGGCAAGCTGGACGACAAGGAAATCGAGGTCGACATCCAGGCGATGCCGGTCGGCGTCGAAATCATGGCACCGCCGGGCATGGAGGACATGACCAGCCAGCTGCAGGGCATGTTCCAGAACCTGGGCGCGGGCCGCAAGAAGACCCGCAAGCTCAAGATCAAGGAAGCCCTGAAGCACCTGACCGACGAGGAAGCCGCCAAACTGATCGACGAAGAAGAACTCAAGGCGCAGGCACTGGAAGCCGTCGAGCAGCACGGCATCGTGTTCCTCGATGAGCTGGACAAGGTCGCCCGCAGCTCCGGCACGCAGGGGGCTGACGTGTCGCGCGAAGGCGTGCAGCGCGACCTGCTACCGATCGTCGAGGGCAGTACGATCAACACCAAGTACGGCATGGTGCGCACCGACCACATCCTGTTCATCGCCTCCGGCGCTTTTCACGTGGCCAAACCGTCGGACCTGATTCCCGAGCTGCAGGGCCGGTTCCCGATTCGCGTCGAACTCAACTCGCTCAGCACGGACGACTTCGTCCGCATCCTGACCGAACCCGATGCATCGCTGACGGCACAGTACGAAGCACTGCTCAGCACGGAAGACGTCACTGTCGAATTCGTCGAAAGCGGTGTCCGTCGCATCGCCGAAGTCGCCTACCACGTCAACGAGAACACCGAGAACATCGGCGCCCGGCGACTGCACACCGTCATGGAGCGACTGCTCGAGACCGTCTCCTTCGAGGCCTCGGACAAGAGCGGCACACACCTGCAGATCAACGCCGGCTACGTCGACGATCACCTCGCCGAGCTTGCCAAAGACGAAGACCTCAGTCGGTATATCCTGTGATGGCACTTGCAACGGCCCGGTTCACGCAGCGAGTGGATGGGATGTTTCTCTCCCGAAATAAAGCGCAGCGTCAGCGAGCCATTCGGGAGAGAAATATGCCAGCCGCGCGCTGCACCTTGATTCGATCGAAGAACATCCCGCACACGGTCAACTAGCCGAGCTTCTGTGCCAACTCCAACAGAAATCCGACTGAAGAAGGAATCGAAACTGCTGATCATCGCTTTCGACGACGGTAGTGAGTTCTCGTTTAGTTGTGAGTACCTGCGGGTGCATTCGCCGAGCGCGGAAGTGAAAGGCCACGGACCGGGGCAGGAGACGCTGCAGACCGGCAAGGAAAATGTCGGCATCACCGCCATCGAGCCGGTCGGCCATTACGCCGTGCGCCTGGTCTTCGATGACGGCCACAATTCGGGCCTTTATACGTGGGAATACCTGCACGAGCTGGGCTCGAACATGACGGCGAATTGGCGGCGTTACCTCGACCGCCTTGATGCGGCAGGGTATGCTCGCAAAAAGCCCGAATAAACCGCGATATGGCCAAACCTGAAAGCAATGCCGAAACCACCCATTTCGGCTACAAGACCGTGCCGGTCGATGACAAAGCTGATCTCGTAAAAGGCGTATTCGACTCCGTTGCGAGCCGCTACGACATCATGAATGACCTGATGTCGGGTGGGCTGCACCGGCTTTGGAAACGCCGCACGATCGAGCAGGCCGGCGTGCGCAAGGGCCACGTTGTACTGGACCTGGCTGGCGGCACGGGTGACCTCGCGAAAGCATTTGCGAACCTCGTCGGACCGACGGGGCACGTCGTGCTCGCTGACATCAACGCCGCAATGTTGCGGCAGGGACGCAGCCGGCTCGTCGATGCGGGCGTGGCCGGCAACCTGTCCATCGCCCAGGTCGATGCACAGGAGCTGCCGTTTGCCGACGCAAGCTTCGACCGCATCACGATTGCGTTCGGCCTGCGTAACGTCACCGACAAGGACGCAGCATTGCGCTCGATGTACCGCGTGCTGAAACCCGGCGGCAAATTGCTGGTGCTCGAGTTTTCGAAACCCGATGACGCCGTCAAACCCGCTTACGACCTGTATTCGTTCAAGGTCCTGCCGCTGCTCGGCCGGCTGGTCGCGAATGACAGTGACAGTTACCAGTACCTCGCCGAATCGATCCGCATGCACCCGGACCAGGAAACCCTGCTGGGCATGTTGCAACAGGCCGGGTTCGAACGTGCCCGCTACCAGAACCTGGCCGGCGGCATCGTCGCGCTGCACAGCGGCTATCGCATCTAGGGCGCCCGCATGGCCGGTCCACTCGAAGCCCTGCTGCGCCCGATCGCGGACACACTGAACCGCAATATCGACGAGACCACGCCGGCACGCAGGCTCGCCGCCGAGCTTTGCGGCGCGTCCGTCGCGATTCGTGTCCGGGACTCCGCCCTGGCAATGTATTTCCTCTTCGACGAGGACGGCGTTGCGCTGACAACCGACCACGATGCCGACCCGGATGTTGTCATCAGCGGCTCGCTTTTGACGCTGGCGCGGATGACAACCGGCGACGGCGAGTCGGCCATTCGCAGCGGTGACGTCAAGTTGTCCGGCGATGCCGCCACGGCACAACGCTTCCAGAAACTGCTCGGGTTTGCCCGGCCGGATCCCGAAGAGGAGCTGTCGCGTTTCGTCGGGGATGTCGCGGCCCACCGAATCGGCGAGATGGCGCGTGGCCTACGTAACTGGGCACGCGATGCGCGTTCGACGATGGGCGAGAATGTTCGCGAGTATTTGCAGGAAGAAAGCCGCGAACTGCCATCGCGCTACGAGGTCGACCGCTTCGCCGACGAGGTCGCCGTGCTGCGTGACGATGTCGATCGCGTCGCAGCACGCGTGGCAAGGCTCGAGGCCAGGCGCTGATGGCGACGCGCAGAAACCTGTTCCGGCTGATCGGGATTCAGCGCATCCTGGTCAAGTACGGGCTCGATGACCTGATCAAGGAAACGCACCTGCTGCGGCCGATGCGTTTCGTGTTCTACCTGTTTCCGCGGCGCCGCGACCGCTCCGCGCCGCTGGGCGAGCGTATCCGCCTGGCGCTCGAGGAACTGGGCCCGATTTTCGTCAAGTTTGGCCAGGCCCTGTCGACCCGACGCGACCTGCTGCCGGCGGATATTGCCGACGAACTGGCCAAACTGCAGGACGCGGTGCCGCCGTTTCCCGCCGAGGAAGCCATCGCCATTCTGGATGACGCTTACGGCAAGCCGGTCGCCGAGGTCTTCGGGCGCTTCGACACCGAACCGTTCGCCGCGGCGTCGATTGCACAGGTGCATACGGCGAAATTGCCGGGCGGGCAGGAAGTCATCGTCAAGCTGCTGCGCCCCGGTGTGCGGGAGCTCATCGAACGCGATATCGAAGTCCTGAAAATGCTGGCCGGGCTGGCCGACCGCTACTGGAAGGCCGTCAAGCGCTTGCGGCCGAAGGACGTTGTCGAGGAATACGAAGACACGATCATCGACGAGCTCGACCTGATGCGCGAGGCGGCAAACGCTGCCCAGCTCAAACGCAATTTCGCCGGCTCGGACATGTTGTATGTGCCGGAAATCTATTGGGACTTCTGCCGACCCGAGGTGCTGGTGCAGGAACGCATCTACGGCATCCCGATCAGCGACATGGATGCGCTGCGCGCGGCCGGCGCAAACATACAATTGCTGGCAGAGAACGGCGTCGAGATCTTCTTTACACAGGTCTTCAGGCACAACTTCTTCCATGCGGATATGCACCCGGGCAATATCTTCGTCATCGCGACCGACCCGGACAAACCGAAATATGCGGCTGTCGACTTCGGCATCGTCGGCACGCTGAGCCCGAGCGACCAGCACTACCTGGCACACAATTTCCTGGCCTTTTTCGATCGCGACTACCACCGGATAGCCAAGTTGCATATCGAGTCCGGCTGGGTTCCGCCCGGTACGCGGGTCGACCAGCTCGAGGCGGCGGTGCGCACGGTCTGCGAGCCGATTTTCAGCAAGCCGCTGTCGGAGATCTCGTTTGCGCAGGTGCTGATGCGCCTGTTTCGCGTCGCCAAACGCTTCGAGGTCGAGATCCAGCCGCAGATGATCCTGCTGCACAAGACCTTGTTTAACATCGAAGGGCTGGGCCGCGAACTGTACCCGCAACTGGACCTGTGGAAGACCGCACACCCGGTCATGAAAAAGTGGATGCGCGACCAGGTCGGCCCGGAGGCCCTGTTGCGCGACCTGCGTGAGTTGTTGCCGCAGCTGCGCGACGCCCTGAAAGACCTGCCCGCTGCCATTCGTTACCTCGCGAGCAAGGCAGACTAGCGTGTTCTGGCCGCGGGTCGCCAAGTTCCTGCTCTGGCTTGGCCGCTGGACACCCGTCGGCCCGCGGCCCTGTGTCGACCGGGCCGTTGTCATCGGCGCACCGCACACGTCGAACTGGGACGGCTACTGGCTGCTCGTTTACAAGGTCGCCTTCGGTATCGACGTCAAGTTCTTCATCAAGAAGCAGATGTTCTGGTTTCCGATGAACATCCTGTTGCGGGGCATGGGCGGCGTGCCGCTCGATCGCAACGACTCCCGTTCGGCAGTCCGGCAAGCCGTCGACGCATTCAATGCAAACGAGAAATATCTCTTCGGGCTGGCGCCGGAAGGCACGCGCAGCCGCACCGAGACGTGGAAGTCCGGGTTCTACCGGATTGCCGAGGAAGCCGGGGTACCGGTGATCTTCGGTTTCTTCGACTACCCGAACAAGCGGCTCGGATTCGGCCCGATGATGACGCTGACCGGCGATGTCGATGCCGACATGCAGGTCATACGCTCGTTCTACGAGTCAGTTGGCGGGCACAGCCCGGAGAAGCAGGGGCCTGTGCAGATGAACCGTGGCAAGTCCAGGGCATAAGCGGCCGATCCGGAGCTTCGTGCGGCGTGCCGGACGCATGACCGCGTCGCAGCAGAAAGCGCTGGCGGAACTGTGGCCGGAATACGGCGTCGAGTACTCCGCGGCCCGGCTCGACCTGGATGCCTTGTTCGGCCGGCACGCGCCGCGCGTTCTCGAAATCGGTTTCGGCAACGGCGATTCACTGGTACAGCTCGCCAGCGATGACCCGGCATCCGATTTTCTCGGCATCGAGGTACACGACCCCGGCATCGGCCACTGCATGATCGCGGCTCGCAGCGCGGCCGTCAGCAACCTGAAGCTGATCGGCCATGACGCGATCGACGTGATGGAACAGCAGCTCGCGCACGCGTGCCTCGCCCGCATCAACCTGTACTTTCCGGACCCCTGGCCCAAGAAGCGCCATCACAAGCGGCGCATCGTCCAGCCCGCATTCCTCGAACTCTGCGCCGGTCGCCTCGAACCCGGCGGTTCGCTGCATATTGCGACCGACTGGGCAAATTATGCCGAACATATCGACGCGGTACTCGCGGAGTCGCCGCTGTTCGATTGTGCCGAGCGCCGCGAACATGCAGGCGACCGGCCACTGCAAAGACCGCCCACGAAGTTCGAGCGCCGCGGCCTGAGAAAAGGGCACCGGATCTGGGACTGGCGCTTTGAGAAAATTGATCTATAAATAGTAGTAGATGCCTTTTTTTTCGAGGTCGAGATCATGGCAGTTGCATACCCGGTCATAGGCAGGTGGTTTCGTCGCCCCAACGGCAACGTGTTCGAAGTTGTCGCCGTGGACGAGGAAGACCATACGATCGAACTGCAGCATTTCGACGGCACCATCGAGGAGGTCGACCTCGAGACCTGGGCGGAGTTACTGACGGTCGAGGTTGCAGCCCCGGAAGACTGGTCCGGCTCGGTCGACATGGACCCGGATGACTATGCCGGGCTGAAAGAAGATGACATCCCGCCGGGCTTTCACGAGTTGTTCGAGTTCCTTAACGAAACCAACAACTAGCCGCGACTCCTAGCGTCGCGGCTGCCCGCTGACGAACACAACGCCATCCCGTACAACCGCCTCGATCGGCCGTAGCGACTTGCCCATGCACGGGCCGGCGAAACACAAGCCCGTTTCGATCTCGTACATTGCACCGTGCGATGCGCAAATGATGGCACTCCGGTCTTTGGTCAGGAACGCATCCGGCGCCCAATTCAGCGGGTGGCCAACGTGCACACAGAAATTCTCATACGCGAAGACTTCGTCGCCCTTGCGAACCACGAAGCCGTGCAATGGCCACTCGCCTTCGCCAACCTGGAACTCGCGGCAGCCCGGGTCACCGAGTTCGTCGAGGCGGCCGACTGCGACTGCATCGCTCATCCTGCGTTTTCACCGCTCGCTTCGTTCCACGGTGCGACTTTGAAGAGCAGCAACATCCCGGGCACCGCCAGCGCAATGCAAACCAGGAAGAAGTTGGTCCATCCGACGTACTCGACGATCATGCCGGTCGTCGCCCCGGCCAGTGTTCGCGGCGTCGCGGCAAGCGCGGTGAACAGGGCGAACTGCGTCGCAGCAAACGCCTTGTTGGTCGAACGCGCGATGAACGCTGTCAGCGCGGCGGTACCCAGGCCAACACCCAGGTACTCGAATGCAACGGCAAACCCGAGCATCCAGAGGTTCGGTCCGACAATCGCCAGGGCCGCAAACCCGAGGATGCTGACAATCTGCACGAACCCGAACAGCCACAATGCCCGGTTGATCGGCAAGACCACCATGACCAGCCCGCCGGCCAGCCCGCCGACGATGACAGCGATCAGCGAGGCAAACTTTGCAACGACGCCGATCTCCGTCAGAGAGAAACCGACGTCGATGAAAAAGGGCGTCTGCAATGCGGTCGCCATGTTGTCACCCAGCTTGTAGAAAAACAGGAAGGCCAGCACGAACAGTGCCGACCCCAGGCCCTGCCGACCAAGAAACTCCCGAAACGGTTCGACGACGGCTTCCTTGATCGTCTTCGGCGCCTGCGGGTCACGGACCGGCTCCGTGATACAGAGCACCATCAGGATGCCGACAAACATGAATGCGGCGACGATGATGAACACGGCATTCCACGGCAGGTGGTCCGCCAGGATCAGGGCAAGCGACCCCGGAACCAGGCCGGACAGGCGGTAGGCCTGCACATGGATGGCATTGCCGAGCCCGAGTTCGGCATCCGGCAACAGTTCGCGCCGGTAAGCATCGAGAACGATATCCTGGCTTGCGCTGAAGAATGCGATCGCGGCCGCGAGGTACGCAATCGCCCAGATCGACAATTGAGGCTGCAGAAACCCGGTCGCCGCGATC
>JAUIDP010000122.1 GCA_030429005.1 Gammaproteobacteria bacterium
GCGGCGGCGCCCATCTTCCAGCGCTCGCCGTAGCGCGCTTCCTGGCGGGCCGGCGACATGTCGGCCTGGTAGACGTGCAGGTTCAGGTCCAGGCGCGCTGACAATTCATCGACAAACCGGTAGGTCTCCGGAAACAGGTAGCCGGTGTCGATCAATACGACCGGGATATCCGGTTGTTGCTGCGTCAGCAGGTGTAATGTGACAGCAGCCTGCGCGCCAAAACTGGAGCTGACAATGTGCCTGCCTGGCAGGTGTTGCAGCGACCAGGCAATGCGTTCTTCGGCGCCCAGTTGCGCAAAGTCCGGCGGGCGGGGGACGATGCTGGCACAGGCGGACATCAGAGGCTCGCCGCCACGAAGTCGCCAAAACTCTGGCCGGGCTGACGATCCGCGGCGAAACGGCTGAAATGGCCGTCGAGGATGTCGAAGATTTCGGCTTCGTTGACGTTGTCGTGAGTCAATGTGTTCAGGCGTGTCCCGAGGTTGTCGCCACCGAGAAACAGGCTGTACTGCCCCGGCGCCTTGCCCACCAGTGCAATCTCGGCGAGATATGGCCGCGCACAGCCGTTCGGGCAGCCGGTGATGCGAAGTGATATCGGTTCTTCTGCCAGCCCGTACCGGTCCAGCAGCGCTTCGACACCGGCGGTCAGGTCGGGCAGGTAGCGCTCGGCTTCCGCCATGGCGAGCGCGCAGGTCGGCAATGCGACGCAGGCCAGGGCCTGTTCACGCAATGGCGAGATTGCCTGGGTCGGCCCGACACCGTGGTCCAGCAGCAGCTTTTCGATACTCTTCTTACGCTTCGCAGCAACTTCACTGATGATCAGATTCTGGTTTGACGTCAGCCGAAACGACCCTTCATGCACATTGGCGATGGCGGCCATGGCGTCGAGGTAGCGTTGCTCCCCGGTATTGGCAAGGCGACCTTGCGGGATAAACAGTGTCAGGTGCCACTTTCCGTCCTGGTCCTGTGACCAGCCAAATTCGTCGCCACGATTCAAGAACCGGTACGCGGCCGCAGTCTGCAGCTCGAAACCGAGGCGTTGGTGCAATTCCTTGCAGAACCAGTCGAGACCATTGTCGTCGATCGTGTATTTCAGGCGTGCGTGCTTGCGGTTGGTCCGGTCGCCGTTGTCGCGCTGGATCATGACGACCTGCTCGGCAACGGCATTGACCTGCTCCGGCGTGCAGAAGCCGATCACATCGGCGACACGCGGGTAGGTTTCCGCTTCGCCGTGGTGCCGGCCGAGGCCGCCGCCAACAGTGACGTTGAAGCCGGCGAGGCTGCCATTTTTTTCGATCGCGATGAATCCCAGGTCCTGGGAGAAAATGTCCACATCATTGGACGGTGGAATCGCGATGCCGATCTTGAATTTTCGTGGCAGGTAGGTTGTGCCATAGATCGGCTCGACGTCCTCGCCACCCGCGACGCGTTGCTTGTCGAGCCAGATTTCATGGTAGGCGCTGGTATTGGGTGTCAGGTGGGCACTCAGTGACGTTGCGGCCGCGTAGGCGGCACTGTGTACGGCAGAGCGCTCGGCCAATGGTGTGCACATCACGTTGCGGTTGACGTCGCCGCAGGCGGCGATCGTGTCGAGCAGGGACGCATTGATTGCTGCGATGGTCGGTTTCAGGTCACGCTTGATAACGCCATGAAACTGGAACGCCTGCCGGGTTGTCAGGCGCAAGGTCTGATTCGCGTGTTCCCGGGCGAGACGGTCCATTGCCAGCCACTGGTCGCTCGTTGCAATGCCGCCCGGAACGCGCACCCGGATCATGAAGCTGTGTGCCGGTTCCAGTTTTTGCCGGGTCCTTTCCGCACGAATATCCCGGTCGTCCTGCTGGTAGAAACCGTGAAACTTCGACAACTGCGTGTCGTCCTCGGCCAGGGCACCCGTGGCATTGTCTGCAAGGCTTTCGACCAGGGTGCCGCGCAGAAAATTGCTGCGTGCCTTGATGCCTTCGACCGGAGTCAGTGCACTATCGTCAGCCATCAATAAACGTCCCTTTGATAGCGTTGCGACTGTTTCAGTTCCTGCAGGTATACTTCCGCCGACTCGGCGTTGCCATCGCTCTGCTGTTCGATCAGCGCCAGCAATGCTGCGTGTACGTCGCCGGCCATATGATTGGCGTCGCCGCACACATACAGGTGTGCCCCACGTTCCAGCCAGGCATAGATTTGCCGGCCCTGCTCCAACAGGCGGTGTTGCACGTAGATCTTCTCCGCCTGGTCACGCGAGAACGCAACGTCAAGATTTGTCAGCAGGCCGTCCTTGCGATAACGCAGCCATTCCAACTGGTACAGGAAGTCCGATGCGATATTGCGGTCCCCGAAGAACAGCCAGTTGTCGCCACGGTGACCGTGTTCGCGGCGATGCTCGATAAACGCGCGGTACGGGGCAACACCGGTTCCGGCGCCGATCATGATGATCGGCGTGTCGCCGTCATCGGGCAGGCGGAAGTTGCGGTTCGATTCGACGAACACCGGAACCTCGCCGATATCGCCCGCCAGGAAGTTGGACGCGGCGCCCCAGTGCTGGCGGCCGAATTTCTCGTAGTCGACCACGGCGACAGTCAGGTGTGCTTCGTCAGGGTTGGCATCCGGGCTGGATGCGATCGAGTACGATCGCGGCAACAGCTTGCGCAATGCATCGACATATT
>JAUIDP010000073.1 GCA_030429005.1 Gammaproteobacteria bacterium
TATCCCGCGTTCGCCAGTGAATCAAAATAACAATCGCGCCAATCAGGCGATCAACGGCGACTTATCACACAGCCTCGGCCGAGAGCGCTGCGGTTGTTCGACTTTCACTACCGCATCGAGATCTACGTGCCGGCCGGCAAGCGCCGGTGGGGTTACTACGTGCTGCCGTTCCGGCTGGGCGAGGAAATCGTTGCGCGCGTCGACCTGAAGGCGGATCGACATAATTCCGAGTTGCAGGTCCTGGCCGTGCATGAAGAGGCCTGTACGCATGCGCCGTCCTGTGTTGACGCACTGACGCGTGAGCTCACGAGTCTGCAACACTGGCTCGGCCTGGACGCGCTCAGCGTGTCCCGGCACAACTCGATTTCCCGGCAACTCGCCGCGGCAATCCGGTCCTAGGGTGTCGTAACGCGGCCTGATTGTGTATGTTGCCCGTTATCGAGTGCCGGGCTGTTTGCGGGGGTAAAAAGCCATGAGACAACGGATTCTACTGACATACGCGGCGATCTTGCTGTGTGCCTGCGGTTCCGGGCAGCAACAGGAAGCGGCGCCGGAGCCTGCCGGAACTGAGGCAGCAGAGGCGACCGTTTCGCTGGACCCGGCCGAAGGTATCGACTGGTTCGAGGGCACCGTGGACGAAGCATTTGCCGCGGCCAGGGCGTCGGGCAAGCCTATTTATCTCTACTGGGGTGCGGTCTGGTGCCCGCCTTGTCATGCGATCAGCGCCACGGTTTTCAAGAGCCCGGATTTTCTCGAGCGCTCCAGGCTGTTCATACCCGTTTACCTGGATGGCGATACCGAGAACGCGCAGGCCTATGGCGAAAAATTCGGCGTGCGCGGCTATCCGACGATGATCGTGTTCGATTCGGAAGGTGAAGAAATCACCCGTATCCCGGGTGGCATCGACCTGCAGGCCTACGCCAATATTCTCGACCTGACGCTTGGCGAGTCCTCGTCCGCGAGGCAACTGGTCACCAGTATCTCCACGGGCCTCGATACGCTGGCTGCCAACGATTGCACGTTGCTGGCCTACTACTCATGGGGTCAGGATACGACGATCCTGGCAGACCAGGATGCAGGGCAGGCGTTTCGCAGCATGTACGACGCGTGTCCATCCGGCTTGCGCGCCGAGCGCTCAATTCTCTATTTCAACTGGCTGGATGCGGCCATCGATGCTGCTTCGGCAGAGGAAGACGCGGTGCCATTGACGGACGCGCAGAAAGTGGAGGCCATTGGCATGCTCCAGGACGTGCTGGCCGATGATGACCTCATAAAGGCAAACATTTTTGTCGTGGTGCTCAGCGGTGCGGAACTGACAAGCGCGTTGACCGAGCCCGGCAGTGACGCGCGCCGCATGCTCACCGCCGACTTTCATGACGCACTGAACCGCGTGGCGGCAGATGACACGGTTTACAAACGCGAGCGTATCTACACGCTGGCCGGCAAGATCCGGTTCGAACGAATTGACGATGCCGAGGCGCCCTTGTCGGATGGTTTGCAGGCCGAAATCCAGGAGATGGTGACCTGGGCAGACACCACGACACCGGATGTTTACGAACGCCAGCCAATCATCAATGCGTTGGGCAATGTCCTCGACGAGGCAGGCATGGACGACGTTGCAAAACCGCTGTTGCTCGCTGAGCTCGACAAGTCGAAACAGCCGTATTACTTCATGGTGTCGCTTGCCGATATTGAGCAACGCGCCGGCAATTACGATGTTGCAGTGGACTGGTTGAAGAAGGCTTATGATTCGACCCGCGGCCCGGCCACCCGTTTCCAGTGGGGCTACTACTACCTGGTCGGGTTACTGGAAATGAAACCCGAAGAGACCGCGCTGATACACTCGGTCACCGTCGGGCTGGTCGACGAGCTGCAAAACTCGGGCGGCCTGTACCATCGTCCCAAGTCGCAATTGGGGCGGATCGAACAACGGTTGCGTGACTGGAGCGAGGCGAACGGTTACGCGGCCGAACTCGCCGGAATTCGCGAGTCCGTGCTGGGCATCTGCGCGACTGCTGCCCACCAGGGCGAATCCCGCGTTACCTGTGATGCATTCCTGGAGACTGCCTGAATGAAAAATCTATCGCTTGTTTTCCTCGCCGGAGGGCTGTTGTTCATCGGTGGCTGTGGCGCTGATCCCACGCTGATCACGCGGCCGGACCCGGTGCCGGCGGGCCTGGACCTGACCGGCAGCTGGATTCAAACGATGAACTCCGGTGTCAGCCAGCCGGAGGCCAGGGACACGGCGGTGAATGTCTTTGTCAAAACCGGCAAGGCACTGAAGCTGACGCAGACCGAAACCGGGCTGTTTATCAGCTTTGACCGTTCGGTAGTGGAGGAATACCGCTTTGGCGAAAACCGCATAATCAGCATCGGTGAGATCGACGCGGAGCGGGCTTCCGGCTGGGCCGAGAATGGTTACGTTATCGAGACGCTGGACGACGACAATGCGTTGCTGATCGACACCTATCGCCTGCTGAACGAGGGCGAGAGCCTGCGGCGCACACTGGTTCTGCAGTACCGCGACAAGCGGCTGCTCGACCTGCAATTCGACTACGATCGCGCCTGGGAATAGCGCCGCGTTAATAGAGCGGGCAGCGGCCTTTCAGGCGGCCTGGCGGGAAGGAAAGGCTTCCTTCGGACCGCTGCCCGGTTAATCATTTGTCCAGTTCGAAGCTGAACCGGTAACGAATTCCGGTACTCGGCTCCGGGTTCCCGTCAACGACGCGTGCCTTGAAGCGAAACCGGCTGGCAGCTTGTACTGCTGCCCGTTCGAAGCCGCGGTGCGACGATTCGAGGACGGCAACGTTGCTGACGGTGCCGTCCGTCATGACATCAAACACGACGGTTACGAAGCCTTCGATGCCTCGCGCGCTCATAACGGACGGGTAGGTGGGCTGAACGCGTACTACGGCGACCAGCGGTCCGTCACTGAAGCCGATGTTTGTAAAGCCCGGGGACCGCGGGCGCGGGGTGGGGGCGCCATGTGCAACCGGCAAGGTCGGGCCGTCCAGCGAGTCGTCTGAGTAGGCTTCGATCGGCGGTGCGGGTACCGGGTCGGGTATCGCGTCGGGCCTGAAGCGATCATCGAGCACGGATTCGTCGCGCGGGACGTGAATCCATTTATTGAAGGGTTGCGGTTTTTTGTGCACTGCCGCGGCTGGCTGCATCGCGATCAGGGCCTGCATGCTGAAAAGCACCAGGAAGGTCATTGCGGCACCGGCGGGCAGGGCGGTCAGGTATTTGGCAAGCATCGTCGTTCCTCAGTTGTATTCCCGCGCTATTAATACCTTGAACTACGAGGTATAGTCTGCATACCTAGAACCGCAAAGTAAATATTGAAATACCTTTTAGTTCGAGGTATGATACCCGGACCCTGTCGAGAGTCTCGTTATGGCGCAGAGCAACCCACCTTTCATGAGCGGCGTTCCCGAGCTGCTGTTGCTGCGCCTGCTGGACAGGAAAGAGATGTACGGCTACGAGCTGGTGCGCTCGATTCGCAGCGCAACCGGCGAAGCGATCTCGCTGGGCGAAGGCGTCATTTACCCGGTTCTGCACAGCCTGGAACGCAATGGCTCGCTCAAATCCCGGCGCAAGGCTGTGGCCGGGCGAACCCGCGTCTATTACACGCTGACCGCGAAAGGGCGGCAACGCCTGAACAAGCTGCACATCGAATGGTTGCGCATCCAGGGCGGAATCACAGCAGCGCTGGAGAGCCCCGCCTATGCGTGACGCCGACTTCGGGCAGTTGCAATCGGCACTGCTGCGAGCCGGAATCGCGCCGCGCCATGTCCGGCGGATGCTGCTGGAACTGCAGGATCACTATACCGACCTCGTCGAGGCCGAACTGGAGGCTGGCCAGGATCCGCAATCTGCTGCACGAAACGCTGGGTTGCAGCTCGGCGACCTGGCCGGCATTGTCGAGGCGACAAAGGCCTGCCCGGAGCTCAGGAGCTGGGGCCGGCGTTTTCCACGGCTGGCTGTTGTTGTCTATCCACTGACCTGCCTGGCGCTGTTGCCCGCCGTGCCGGTATTCGTCGGGGTAGCGCATGCGCCGCAACTCGCGCGCTGGAGCATGTCACTGCTGTTTGGCGCGCTGGTGACCGCCGGCATGTTGCTGTTGCTGCAGCTGTCGATTCTGCTGACCTGACTTCCTGTCAGGTGCCAAGCGGCGCGTAACGGCTCAGTTCGGCGCGCATTCGCAGCTTGCCCTTGCGGTGCTGTTCGATGATAACCGGCAGGAAGTCGAGTTCCGCTGCGCACCACATCGTCGTGACGCGCTTCGAGCCAACCACCTGGTGTTGGACGCCGATTGCCTCGTACTCACCGGCCGGCACGCTGACCGTTTTGCGGCCGATATTCCTGACCTGGACCGTCTTCAGCTCATCGATGTCGAACAGGACGTATTCGCTCGCGGGCTTGTCATTCAGCAGATCGGACATCAGCTCGTACTGGATCGAAACGCGATCGAAGGCGAGGTCATCCATGGCGGCGTGGAAGGTTTCGTCGTTGACGGTGCCGGTAGCCTGGCGCGATTCCCAGTCAAACTGCACGGACGCGCGTGTCTTGTCTCGCGTGAGCGTATCGCTGGTCTCGAACGTTACCGGCCGGACGCCGTCCGGCATCCGGGCGAAATAGGCTTTTTCCTCGATCTGCCCGCTGGCCAGCATGCGTGACATGCCGGTGGCCTGGATCGTATGTGTCGCAATATAGCCGTCGTCCGTCGCGGCAAGTTGCGTGTCCAGCCGGCCACCGAGCACGCTGATGCGAACCCGGTACTCCGCCTGGTGCGGCGCGAGTGCCGTCTGCGCAGCCGCCGAAACGTTGAGCGCCGCCAGGGCAATCACTGCCAGTATTCTGTTAAATCGCCGGAATGTCGTCATGAGCGTTTCTTACTTCGACTGCAAAGCTTCCCCGGATTGTCGCATCAGTGACATGACGGAATCCTGAACATGCAGGCGGTGCGGCTCCAGGTCATTGAGCGACGTACCGGCCGGAATCGTGTAGGGCTCGCCGACAGCCAGTACAACGCGGCTGAAGGGCAGCGGAATCATGAAATCATCCCAGCGATTCAATTCGTGCGCGCTGGCTGCCGCACAGGAAATCGGCAGGATTGGCACATTGCCGACGCGCGCCATGACGAGGAATCCGGACTTGATTTCGTACTTCGGCCCCTGCGGTCCGTCGGCCGTCGTGATGATCGAATAGCCGCGCTTCATCATGTTTTGCATGTCGCGTAGCGCCAGCGCACCGCTCTGGTTGGCCGAACCGCGAATGACTTCGGCACCCCAGGCGCGGGCGATGCGTTCCGGCACTTCGCCGTCAACCGAACCGGAAACGAGGAAGCAGGCTTTGAACCCGCGTTTGATCCAGCGCTTGATCAGCGACGAGCACAGGATGTGGTGCTGGTGCCAGTAGACGGGCGCACACACGGCCTTACCGTCGAGGTAGGGTTCGATGTGCTCGGCGCCGATGATTTTCTCGACCCGGTATGTCGCCGTCACCAGCTTCAGGATGCCGCGCAGCACCGGTGTGCCGAGAAAGTAGTACAGGCGCCGCAGCGGAGTCATGCGCCGGTCCGATCGCGCGTTGCGCCGGGATTCGACCGACTGGAAGTCTACGGGTTTGTTTTCACTCAAAGTATTTGTCCGTTGTTGGGCGAGTCGCGGTAGTATTGCGCCTGCGACGCAAACGACCAGATAATAATCCTACCGCAGTTCATGACCGCAACTTCCGCTGATTTTAGTCGACCACCGGGCCCGCAAGAAGCTGTCTCGCTGGGCATCGACCCGGAAACCCTGGCAACGCTGCGTGGTCTGCGCGATACCTACGGTGACCTTGTCAGCATGCAGCGGCCGAATGGCCGGCTTGCCTATTTCGTCAACGACCCGGTCGAGGTGCGCAAGATCCTGGTCAAGCGGCACACGCGCTACAACAAGGGGCCAGGATTCGAGCGCGTCAAGATGCTGCTCGGCAACGGCTTGATCGTCAGTGACGGCGACACCTGGCGCCGTTCCCGTACGATGATCCAGCCGGCATTCAGCCGGCAGAAAGTGCACGATCTGACCGACATCATGCTGGAGTGTGCGCGAACGCTGGAGCGGCGCTGGTCCGCGGCTGTCGCCGCCGGAGAGACGATCAACATCACCGAGGAAACGAATCGGTTTGCGCTGGACCTGATTGTCATCAGCACCTTTGGCGACGACGCCGCACCGTGGATAGCAACAGAGGGCAATAATCCTTTCGAATTCCTGAGCCGCGACTCCGCGCGCGATCTCACCGTGGTCATGCGTGTCCGGGAGGTCCGTCGGCTATTGCTAGAGCTGATCCAGGCACGGCGCAGTCGTGCCGGGCAGCAGCATTTCGACTTCATGTCGATGTATCTCGCTGCGCGTGACAAGAGCGGCCAGCCGTTTTCGGACGAGGAACTGCTCGATGAGCTGATCACGCTGGTCGTGGCGGGATTCGAGACCTCGGCGAATACGCTGAACTGGGCGTGGTACCTGTTGAGCAGCCACCCGGAAATCGAGCAGGCCGTGATCGATGAGGCCGGCGAGTTCCTGCCGGATGCAGCGGCCGTCAACCACGACAATGCCGGTGCGATGGTCTACACGCAGCAGGTGCTCGAGGAAACGTTGCGCCTGTACCCGCCGGTCTGGCTGTTTACGCGTCGCTCCCACAGCGAAGACGAGATCGCCGACTTCGATGTGCCGGTCGGCACGGACATCTACCTGTCGCCGTACCTGCTGCATCGCACCGATCGCTACTGGCCGAACCCGGATACCTTCGATCCGTCCCGGTTCGCCCTCGACGATCAGCCAAAGAAGGAGCGGCCGTATTTCCCGTTTTCGCTGGGACCGCGCCGCTGCCTCGGCGAGTACTTCTCGTTCCTGGAAATGAAGATTCACCTCGGGCTGTTGTTGCCGCGATTTCGCATGTCGCTGGCCGATCCCGGCGATCCCGGGTTGGAACTGGGTATTAATCTGCGTTCCGCCCGCGATATCATGCTGCAGCCGAGCCATCGTTAGGAAACCATGCAACTCTACGAAAACCTGACTCAGCTTCTCGCTGATGCCCGCACTAAAGAGCGCCATATCCGTTTTGTCGACGGGGACAAAGACGAGTCCGTCGTCACATTTGCCGAGCTGTGGGAACGGGCGATGGCATTACTTGGCGCATTGCAGGCCCGCGGCATCCGCGCGGGCGACGAGCTGGTCATCTTCAGCAAATCCAACGAAAGTTTCGTCGTGGCATTCTGGGCGGCGCTGCTGGGCGGCATCGTGCCGGTGCCGGTGGCTGTCGGTATCAGTGACGAGCACCGTTTCAAACTGTTCCGCATTCTCCGGCAGCTGGATAACGGCACGCTGTTCACCGAGTCCGACCTGCTGGAACGCCTGCGCGATTTTGCCGGCGAGCAGGATCTCGATGACGTCAGTGAGATCCTGGCCAGCCGCACGGTACTGATGAGCGACGTCCAGCCGGACGCGCACGGCGAGCAGTACCTCGCTGCCCCCGACGATGTCGCGTTCATCCAGTATTCCTCCGGTTCCACCAGCGACCCGAAAGGGGTGTGCCTGACACATCGCAACCTGTGCACCAACATCCGTGCCATTGTCGAAGGCACGGGCTGGATGGAAGAAGACATCAGCCTGAGCTGGATGCCGCTGACGCATGATATGGGCCTGATCGGCTACCATCTCAGCGTGATGGCTGCCGGCATGACGCACGCCGTGATGGATACGAACGTGTTCGTGCGGCGGCCGCTGCTGTGGATGAGCAAAGCCAGCGAACTGCGTGCCACGCAGCTCTGTTCACCCAATTTCGGTTACAAGCACTTCCTGAAGCTGTTCGAGCGCAAGGGCCTGCCGGACCTCGACCTGTCCTGCGTCAAGTTGATCCTGAACGGTGCGGAACCGATCTCGGTACAACTTTGCGAGGACTTTTTGCAGGCGCTGGCGCCGCACGGGCTTGCCCGCTCGGCGATGTTCCCCGTCTACGGCCTGGCTGAAGCGACAGTGGGTGTGACCTTCGGCAACCCGGGCGACGAGTACTCGCACATCGTCGTCGATCGCCACAGCCTGCGGGTCGGCGACGCGTTCAGAATCGTCGCGGATGACGATCCGGATGCGGTCCGTTTCGTCAAGGTCGGCCAGCCGATTCGCGACGTCGAGATGCGCCTGGCGGACGATGCCGACCAGCCGGTCGGCCCTGGCATCGTCGGTAATATCCAGCTGCGTGGCGGCAGCGTGACTGAGCGGATTTACGGCGACCCGGACGCAACCCGGGCACTGTTCACGGAGGACGGCTGGCTGCGCACCGGCGACTGCGGCACGCTCGTTGACGGGCAGCTGGTCATCACCGGGCGCTCGAAAGACCTGATCATCGTCAATGGCCAGAATTACTACCCGCACGACATCGAGGAAATTGCGGCGCAGGTGGAAGGCCTGGACCTGGGCAAGGTCGTTGTTGCAGGCAGCCGGACCCGCGACAGCCAGACCGAGGAACTGCTGGTGTTTGTGCTGTTCCGCCAGAGTCTTGACGATTTCCGCCGCATCGTGCGGTCGGTCAGCGACATCATAGGTGAGCACACCGGTCTCGAAGTGGACCATGTCATTCCGGTGACCCGGATTCCGAAGACCACCAGCGGCAAGGTGCAGCGTGTCAAATTACTGAACGCCTACCTTGATGGTGAATACGCAGAAAAACTCGCAAAACTGCAGCCGCAGGAAACAGCCGCGGTGGAGCACGACGACCCGTTGATCGCAGAATTGATGACGATCTGTGCCGAGTTCGCCAAGGAACGCAGTATCGGGCCGGATGACAACCTGTTTGAAGTGGGGGTCAGTTCCCTTACGCTTACCGAAATCGTGCTGGCTATCGACGAGCGCTATCCCGGCAAACTCGATATCAGCGATCTGTTCGATTACCCGACGTTGCGGCAGGTGGCTGATTTCCTGCGCGGCCAAACCTGACCAGGAATCCCGATGATATATGCGCGCATAGCAGGTACCGGCAGTTACCTGCCGGAAAAGGTTGTTTCCAACAAGGACCTGGAAGCGACGATGGACACGTCGGACGAGTGGATTCGTGAACGGACCGGCATCCGGCAGCGGCACGTTGCGGCGGAGAATGAGTTTGCCTCGGACATGGGTCTACAGGCGGCTCGCCAGGCGCTGGAGATGGCAAATACCGACGCGAGTGATATCGACCTGATCGTTGTCGGCACCACGACGCCGGACAAGGTATTCCCGAGCACGGCCTGCACGATTCAACGCCGGCTCGGTGTGCACAATAGCCCGGCATTCGATGTGCAGGCGGTGTGTTCCGGGTTCGTCTATGCGCTGGATGTTGCCAATCGCATGGTTATTACCGGCGGGGCGACGAAGGCGCTTGTCATCGGCACAGAAACGCTGTCGCGTATCACCGACTGGGATGATCGCAGCACGGCGGTGCTGTTTGGCGATGGCGCCGGCGCTGTGGTTCTCGAAGCATCGGAAAAACCCGGAATCCTGTCAACGCACACGCATGCCGATGGTGAGTTCGAGGACCTGCTGGAAGTGCCGCTCGGTGAACAGTACATCCGTATGAACGGCAACGCCGTGTTTCGCAAGGCTGTCGCCACGCTGGGCTCCATCGCCAGGGAAACACTTGCAACCAACGGCGTCGAAAAGGCGGACCTGGACTGGCTGGTGCCGCACCAGGCCAACCTGCGCATCATTTCCGCAGCGGCGAGGAAGCTTGACCTGCCCATGGAGCAGGTCGTCGTCACGGTCGACAAGCATGCCAACACGTCCGCGGCATCAATTCCGCTGGCGCTGGATATCGCTGTGCGTGACGGTCGTATCCAGCGGGGGCAGCTGCTGTTGCTCGAAGCGTTCGGTGGCGGCTTTACCTGGGGCTCCGCGCTGGTACGTTTTTGACGGAGCGCAGTCGTTTGTAGTGCGACTGAACATAATTCCCGCTGAAAGCCAGGAAAACGAAAAAAAAGTGTGACCTGCTTCACAAATCGGGGTCCAGCCTGTCTCTATAATGCGACACATGGATACGCCATTGTCAGAAACAGCGAACACGCTGAAATTAGAAGAAATCAAACGGCGCTGCGAAGAACTCAGTCACCAGCCTCTCGACGTGCTCGAGCTGTCGCTGGAAGACCCCGAGCCGTACGGTGACGGCAGCGACCCGTATAACCGCAGCAGCCTCTGAGTGCGGCTAGCGCCCGGCTCGCGGGCCGTCCGTGGCTTCGTCCTGTAGCCGGCGCAGCAACAGCAACCGCCATACCCAGATAACGAGAATCAGGCCGGCCGCTAACGGCAGCGCGCTGTAGGGCTGCAACAGCACCATGAAGTCGTAAAGGCCGTGCAATAGCGCGGCGATCGCGAAGCTGGCAAGCGTGGCCGGGAGCAGCGCCGACCCTTCGACGACCGCACGGCCGATCCAGCGACCCCAGATAGACGCAAACGCGATATGTACGACCGGGCTGGCAAAACCGCGAGCGGCGGCCTCCAGCGGTGTCAGGTACTGCAGGTATTGCCAGTTCTCGATTGCAGCGTAGCCGAGGCCGATGAACGAGGCATAGATGATGCCGTCCAGTGGCTCGTCAAACTCCTCGAACCGTATGACGATGAGTACAAAGAACAGCAGCTTCGACAGTTCTTCGATCGGGCCGATGGCGAGCAGCGCGTATGCCAGCAGTCCGGCCGTGCTGGTGTCGGCGAGGTAGCCGGCATCGTAGCGCAAGCCGAGCGGTTCCAGCGCCATGTACAGGCTTTGCGAAACACCGGCCGCCAGCAGTCCGAAGCCGAAGGCCAGGGCGAGGTGACTGACGGGCTCGGGCAGGTCGTGGTCTTTGTAGTAGTGGTAGACCGCCCAAAAGATGACAGGCAGGACCACCGGTACCAGGGCGAGGGCCTCCTGCAGCGGCATTCTAGCCCCGGCCCAACTGGCTGAGTTCGCCCGCGCGTTTTCCGAGCCATCGCAGTGCGTCCTCGGTTCGCTCCGACCAGGGGTGCCCGTAGCTCAGGCGAATGAAGTTCGCGTAACGTTCCGAGGGCGAGAAAATTGCGCCGGGTGCGATGCTGATGCCGGCCGCGATCGCGTCATCGAAGAGCTGAATCGCATCGACCGACTCGGGCAGTTCAAGCCACAGGACCGACGCACCCACGGGTCGCGAGGTTCGGGTGGTTGCCGGAAAGTGCTCGGCGACCAGCGCGCTCATGCGATCGGCGTTGGTTTTCAGGATCGGGCGCAGCACTTTCAGGTGGCGGGCGTAGTCGCCGGTCGCAAGAAAATCGGCGAGAGTCAGTTGCTGCAACAGGCCCGACGAACAGGAAAACGCGCGCTTGAAGCGGGCAATCCGGTCGATGTACTGCTCCGAGACAACCCAGCCCATGCGATAGCCGGGCGCCGCCGTTTTCGAGAATGAGCCACAGGTGATGATGCGTTTCGATTTGCGCAGGAACTGCGCCGGCACCGGCCGGACACCGTCGAAGCGCAGGTCGCCGTAAACGTCATCTTCGATCAACGTGGCGTCAAACTCCTCCAGCAGGTCGATGAGCTTGCGCCGGTCGTGCTCCGGCATCGTGACGCCGAGCGGGTTACCCAGCGTCGTGGCAAACATGCAGACCTTGACATCGTGTTGCTCGAGCGTGCGTCGAAGCTCACTCAGCGTCACGCCTTCCTCGGGGCAGGTCTCCACCTCGACCGCCAGCATCCCGAGGCTGTCGATCAGTTCCAGCAGCCCGTGGTAGGTCGGTGTTTCGACGGCGATGACGTCACCCGTGCTGGCAACCGCCTTGAGCGCCAGCAGCAAAGCCTCCTGGCCGCCATTGGTGATCGCGATGTGTTCCGGGTCGACCTGTGCGCCGATCGAATCGAGGTAGTGGTAGGCGATCTGGCGGCGCAGCGCCGGCTCTCCGAGCGTCGATGCGTAGCCGATCGCGCGCTCTTCGGTACGCGCCATGACGCGTTTCATCGCTCGGTGCAGGGACTTGGCGGCCGGCTTCGCCATGCACGGGTTGGCGATACCGAGCGGCACAAGCCGGGGATCGTTGATGCCGTCGTAGACGCGCTCCATCAGCGGCCTGCAATGCATGCACGGTGCGAGGCTGGCCGACGAGGGTGCCGGGTCGACGAGTTGATTGGCAGCCTGCGGTCGTACGTAAAAACCGGATTGCGGCCGCGATTCAATCCGGCGCTGCCGCTCCAGCTCGATATAAGCCTGCCTGACCGTCGGGATGCTGACACCGGCCGACTGGCTCATCTTGCGCAGCGACGGCAGCCGGTCGCCCGGCCGCAGCGCGCCGGACTCGATGTTGTCGCTGATCAGGTCGATGACCTGGCTGTACAGGTAGGCGCCGGGGTCCTTTTGCAGTGTCTGCATAACTGTATAGGTCACATTTCTAAAAAACTGTATCTGTTATATCTCTAGTCAAACCGTATAGTCAACCTCAGTCGCAAACCACCTGAGGGAAGAATCATGAAATATACCGACGCAGAAGGCCGCTTCCCCGACCTGAGGAACGCGCCGAAACCCCGCTGGCGCGATGCCCTGGCAAGACTCGCCGGGCCCGCGACGCGCAGGCACCGCCTGAAGGAAATGCAGGCTCACGCCATCGAAGAACTGCTTTGCCAACGGGATTGCCGGGGACACACGTGAGCAACGTTTTTTTGTACACGGTAACCGTTCTGATCTGGGGCTCGACGTTTTTTGCGATCGAGTTCCAGCTCGGAACCGTTGCGCCCGAGGTTTCGCTGGTATATCGCTACGGCGGTGCAGCGCTGTTGCTGTTCGCCTGGTGCCGCGTGCGCGGCCTGAAGCTGTCGTTCCGGCTGCGTGATCATTTCTGGTTCGCGTTGCTCGGCATATTCCTGTTTGGCCTGAATTACGTCCTGGCCTACCGGGCACAGATTTACATCACGTCAGCGCTGACTGCGATCGCGTTTTCAACGTTGTTGTGGATGAACATAATCAACTCCCGCGTATTTTTCGGTGTTCGGGCCAGTCGGCAGGTACTGATCGGGGCGCTGCTCGGTATCCTCGGCATCCTGACATTGTTTGTACCGCAGATCGGCGCGGTGTCATT
>JAUIDP010000074.1 GCA_030429005.1 Gammaproteobacteria bacterium
TGTCGACAACGCGAGCCTGCTCGACGCGCTCGTATTCGCCGGGCATCGCTCACCGATCCGGCGCGTCATGGTGGCCGGCGAATGGTGTGTAGAAAACGGCGTACACATCCGGTCAGAGAGTGCGCTCGCAGGCTACCGGGCATGTTTCGAGACCTGGCAATGAACGCTGTCGTCAAACCGCGCTACCAGCAGCTCAAGGAGATGATCATCGAGCGCATCTCGGCAGGCGAGTTGAAGCCGCTGGACCGCGTGCCGTCGGAAAACGAACTGGTCGAGAGCATGAAGGTCTCGCGGATGACGGCAAACCGGGCGTTGCGCGAACTCAATGACGAAGGCTACGTGGAACGTATCGCCGGGCGCGGGACCTTTGTCGCCGACCTGCGGGCCCGCTCGCACGCGCTCGAGGTGCACAACATTGCCGATGAGATCGCGCAGCGCGGCCATGTACATTCGAGCCGGGTAGTGCGCGCCTCGAAGCAAAAAGCGCGTGGCGAACTGGCCCGGGCGTTGCACATCGAGCAAGGCAGCGACGTGTTTCACCTGCTGCTGGTGCACTTCGAAAACAATGTCCCGGTGCAGGTCGAGGACCGACACGTGCTGGCGGCTTTTGCACCGGACTGCCTGCAGCAGGATTTTTCGAAGATCACGCCGAGCGCGTACCTGACCGGAATTTCGCCTCTTGCCGAAGCCGAACAGATCGTGCGCGCCAGGAACCCGAACGCGGCCGTCCGCAAGCAATTGCAGATGGACGAAGATGAGCCCTGCCTGGAAATACTGCGTCGTACCTGGTCACTGGATCGGCCGGTCACGCTGGCGCGACTGCAGCACGCGGGCAGCCGCTATGAACTGAGCGGCAAGTACACACCAAATACGAGAACCAACATCGGCTCCAGCGATGTTGTCGAGCTGGAGAAGCTGAAGCAATGAACAGGAAACGAACGATCAAGGCGCCCACCGGCACCGGGCTGCAGGCAAAGAGCTGGCTGACCGAAGCACCGTTGCGGATGTTAATGAACAATCTCGACCCGCAGGTGGCGGAGCGGCCGGAAGACCTGGTGGTCTATGGCGGTATCGGCAAGGCGGCACGCAACTGGGAGTGTTTCGACGCCATCGTCGAATCGCTGAAGGCGCTGGAGGCCGACGAAACCCTGCTCGTGCAATCCGGCAAACCGGTGGGGATCTTTCGTACGCACGAAGACGCTCCCCGGGTGCTGATTGCGAACTCCAACCTCGTGCCGCACTGGTCGACCTGGGAGCACTTTCGGGAACTCGACAGGAAAGGACTGATGATGTACGGCCAGATGACCGCCGGCTCATGGATCTATATCGGCAGCCAGGGCATCGTGCAGGGTACCTACGAGACCTTTGTCGAGATGGGCCGCCAGCACTACAACAGCGACCTCGGCGGACGGTGGATCCTGACTGCGGGGCTTGGCGGCATGGGCGGTGCACAACCGCTGGCTGCAACGATGGCGGGTGCTTCAATGCTGGCGATTGAATGCCAGTCGGACCGGATCGACAAGCGACTTGAGACCGGCTACCTCGACCGGCGCAGCGAGTCGCTGGACGAAGCGCTGGCGATCATCATGGACGCCGCAGAGAAACGCCAGGCCATCAGTGTCGGCCTGTTGGGCAACGCTGCAGAGATCCTGCCGGAGCTGGTCAAACGTGGCGTGAAACCGGATGCCGTCACCGACCAGACGTCGGCGCACGATCCGGCCAACGGCTATCTGCCGATCGGCTGGTCCGTCGAGCAGTGGCGCGAGCAGCGCAGGACGAATCCTGACGCAGTTGCACAGGCCGCGCGTGCGGCCATGGCCGTGCATGTGCGTGCCATGCTCGCGTTTCATGCGCAGGGCATACCGACCTTTGACTACGGCAACAACATCCGCCAGGAAGCGTTGCAGGAAGGCGTCGAGAATGCCTTCGACTTTCCCGGCTTTGTGCCGGCCTATGTGCGGCCACTTTTTTGCCGCGGCGTTGGCCCGTTTCGCTGGGCAGCCTTGTCCGGCAATCCGGAAGACATTTATCGTACCGACGCGCGGGTCAAGGAGCTGATACCGGACGACCCGCACCTGCACAACTGGCTGGACGCCGCGCGCGAGCGCATTCAGTTCCAGGGACTGCCGGCACGCATCTGCTGGGTCGGGCTCGGACAGCGACATCGCCTGGGACTGGCGTTCAACCAGATGGTGCGCGATGGTGAACTGGAGGCGCCGGTCGTCATCGGCCGCGATCATCTTGACAGTGGTTCGGTCGCGAGCCCGAATCGCGAGACCGAAGCGATGCGAGACGGATCGGACGCAGTGTCGGACTGGGCGCTACTGAACGCCCTGCTCAGCACGGCGAGCGGTGCAACCTGGGTATCGCTGCATCACGGCGGCGGTGTTGGCATGGGATTTTCGCAGCACGCCGGCCTGGTTATTGTTTGTGACGGTAGCGCTGCGGCCGATCGACGCATCGAACGCGTGCTATGGAATGATCCTGCGAGCGGTGTCATGCGACATGCTGACGCCGGCTATGCCGATGCCATCGCCTGCGCGCGCGAACATGAACTGAAGCTGCCGATGGTGGAGCAGGGAGGTGCGAAATGAAGCTGACCGTCAACAACCAGCTGGTCGGCCTGGCCGACTGGCGGCAGGTATGGCTGTCGCCGCTGAAAATCGAACTGGGTACACAGGCGAAGCAGCGCGTGGCCGAGTCTGCCGACCTGGTTACCGATGTATTGCGCAGCGGCAAGCAGGTCTACGGCGTCAACACCGGCTTCGGCCAGCTCGCGCAGGTGCGGGTCAGCGCCGACGACCTTGCGAGGTTGCAGGAGAATCTCGTGCGCTCGCATGCTGTCGGTGTCGGCAAGAACCTCCCCGACGCGGTCGTGCGCCTGGTCATGACGATGAAAATCGTGGCGCTGGCGGAAGGTTTTTCCGGCGTACGCCTGGAACTGATCGAGGCACTGTGCGCGCTCGTGAATCACGATATCTACCCGTGCATCCCGGAAAAAGGGTCCGTCGGCGCGTCCGGTGACCTTGCGCCGCTGGCACACCTTGCCGGTGTCCTGATCGGTGTCGGCGAAGCGCGTGTCAAGGGGACCGTCGTGCCGGCGCAGGTTGCGCTCAGCGAGGCCGGTATCGAACCGCTGGCACTCGCGCCGAAGGAAGGCCTTGCGTTGCTGAACGGTACCCAGGTATCGACAGCGCTGGCGCTGGCCGCCGTATTTCGCTGCGAGAACGTGTTGTCCGCGGCAATTGCGGCCGGAGCCATGTCGTCAGATGCCGTGCAGGGCAGCGACACACCGTTCGACAAGCGCATCCAGAATGTTCGCGGCCACGGCGGCCAGATCGCCGTTGCCGGTGTCCTGCGGCAGTTGATGAAGGGCAGCGAGATTCGTGCATCGCACATTGCCTGCGAACGCGTGCAGGATCCGTACTCGGTCCGTTGCCAGCCACAGGTGGTTGGAGCCTGCCTCGACGTATTGCGGCATGTGAGCAAGGTCCTGCAGACAGAGGCCAATGCTGTCACGGACAACCCGCTGGTCTTTGCGGACTCGAATGCCGTGTTGTCAGGGGGGAATTTTCACGCCGAGCCGGTTGCGCTGGCGGCCGACTACCTCGCCCTCGCCATTGCAGAAATCGGCTCGCTCGCCGAGCGCCGCATCGCATTGCTGATCGATGCACACCTTAGCGGCCTGCCGGCGTTCCTCGTCAAGGAAGGCGGTTTGAACAGCGGTTTCATGATGGCGCAGGTGACGGCGGCCGCACTGACGTCGGAGAACAAGACCTATGCGCATCCGGCCAGTGTGGACAGCATTCCAACGTCTGCGAACCAGGAAGACCATGTCAGCATGGCGACGTTTGCTGCGCGCCGGTTGCACGACATGCTGGACAATGTCGCACATGTCATCGCGATTGAATTGCTGGCGGCAGCCCAGGGTGTCGAGTTTCACCGGCCGAAAAGAAGTTCGGCAGACATCGAAGCGATCATCAGCATGATCCGGGAAGTATCGCCGGCCTTTGATGAAGACCGCTCGTTGTCCGCCGATATCGCCCGCGTCGCGGAGCTGATCGGTGCCGGCCGCTTCTGCCGGTATTCGGAATCGGTGTTGCCGAGTATGAACCTGTGAGGCGGCCGGCATGAGCAGGATTTTCGACCTGCACGCGGGCAGCTCGCCACTGCTCGTCAGCGTGCCGCATGACGGCTGGCAGATCCCGATGGATATCGTGCAATACATGAGCGATGCCGGCAGGGCAATCCCGGATACGGACTGGCATGTTGCGGAGCTGTACAGTTTTGCCAGGGACAGCGGCGCTTCGATGATCACGGCGAACTTTTCGCGCTACGTCGTTGACCTGAATCGGCCCGCTGACGACGCCGAGCTGTACCCCGGCTCCGGTACGCCGGGTTTGTGCCCGGACAAGACCTTTGCCGGCGCGGATATCTATCTTGACCCGATCGAGATCGATACCGCGGCGAGAGTCGCCGGTTACTGGCAGCCGTACCACGACCAGCTGGCAGCGACGCTGCAGAGCTTGCGCGAGCAGCACGGCTACGCGTTGCTGTGGGATGCGCATTCAATTCCCAGCAGCGTGCCGTCGCTGTTCGAGGGTGAACTGCCGGTGCTGAATGTGGGCACCTGGGACGGCCGCAGCTGTGCGCCAGCGCTCGCCGATGCCGTCATGCGGGTTGCCGGACAGAGTCCCTACGACGCGGTGCTGAATGGCCGTTTCAAAGGCGGCTACATCACTCGCCACTATGGTGACCCGGACAATGGTATCCATGCACTGCAACTCGAACTTGCACAACGAGCCTACATGCACGAACGGACACTCGAATTCGATCGGCAAAAAGCCGGTGAGTTGCGTGCTACGCTGCAGGCAATGCTCGATGCCTACCAGGAGGCTGCACGCGGATGACGGACGAGACCAACAGCGGTGGCCCGCGGTCGCGGCGTCGCTTCATCCGGGATGCGGCGTTGCTGGCGTTGTCGTCATCGCTGCTGCCGGAAGGCGTCATACCCGTTGTGCTGGCCGACGAGGACTCCGTCCTTCCTGGCAAAGATGGCCTCAAGATTCTCAACGATCGCCCGGTCAATGCCGAGACGCCGGCACACCTGCTGGATGACCGCGTGACGCCGGCATCGCGGTTGTTCGTCCGTAACAACGGCATCCCGCCCGAGACGACGAATATCGATGCTGGGCACTGGGAATTGCGAGTGGACGGTGAAGCCTGCCGGCAGCCGGCGACATTCACTCTGCGGGATTTGCAGTCGCGTTTCGAGCACCACACGCTGCAATTGCAGATCGAATGCGGCGGCAACGGGCGCGCGGAATTCAATCCGCCGGCTTCGGGCAACCAGTGGTCGACCGGTGCTGTCGGTTGTCCGCAATGGACGGGCATACGACTGAAAGACCTCTTGCAGGCCTGCGGAATGACGGACGATGCAGTCTATGTTGCCTACGAAGGAGCGGATACGCACCTCTCAGGAGACCCGCAAAAACAGGCTATCTCCCGCGGCGTGCCGGTGCGCAAGGCGCTGGAGGATGAGTCGCTGGTCGCCTGGGCGATGAACGGCGAGCCGTTGCCCGCACTGCATGGTTACCCGTTACGCCTGGTCTGCGGCGGTTGGCCCGCGTCGGTTAGTGGCAAGTGGCTGACTCGCATCCGTATCCGGGACCGCGAACACGATGGCGCGAAGATGACCGGCAAGTCTTACCGGGTTCCGTGCGAGCCGGTTGCACCCGGCGCGGATGTTGCGGACGAGGACATGTGCATCATCGAATCGATGCCGGTCAAATCGCTGGTGACCTGGCCCCCGTCCGGCATCGAACACGCACAGATGAAGCCGCTGATGGTACGCGGCCACGCCTGGGCGGGCGATCGCAGTGTCGCCGAGGTTCTGACATCGACCGACTACGGTGCCACCTGGCACGCGGCCGAGCTGGAGCCACCGGCCAACCGGCTGGCGTGGCAACACTGGACGCAGGACGTTGCATTCCTGCAGGCGGGTTATCACGAGATCTGGGCACGCGCGATCGACGATAAAGGCGTTTCTCAACCGATGGTCCTGCCAGGCTGGAACCCGCGCGGCTACCTGAACAACGCCTGCCACCGTATCGCCGTGATGATTACTGCATGATACGCGGGCTGATCCTCGTCGTGGCACTGCTGGCGGCGCCGCCGTCGCCGGCCGAAACCGATGCGACAACCGGGCTCATTATTGCGCCGGGCTGGGAACAGGTGCGAGTGCACTGCGGCGGCTGCCATTCACACGCGCTGGTTACGCAGCAGCGGGCCAGCCGGCAGGCCTGGATCGATATGATCCGCTGGATGCAGGAGACGCAGAACCTCTGGCAGTTCCAGCCAGGTGTCGAAGAGCAGATTCTCGACTACCTCGCCGCCAACTATCCTCCGGCGCCGAACCGGCGCCGCGCGCCGATTCCAGCCAGCCTGATGCCGGGATCCCAGGCGCAGGAATAGACCGCCTGTTCATACCGCGTTCATGCGCGGCCGTTAGTCTGGGCCGCGCCGATGCAGTATCATGATTCGCGAGCAGACGAGGTGATTTCTATGAACATGCGCAAGATGATTCTCCTGCTGACCCTGACCGGGTCGCTGCTGACCTCCGGTGCCGCACTGGCGTGGTCGGCGAACAAGATCAAACGCGAGGTGGCGGAAGCCACCAAGGTGTTCCAGGAGGAAGTGAATGGTGCGGACGTCTTCCTGGATACGGCCGCCGGCTACCTGGTATTTCCGCGCGTCATCAAGGTGGGCCTGGGATTCGGTGCCGAGACCGGCGAGGGCGCACTGATGGTGGGCGGCGAGGTCGAGGACTACTACCGGACTACGGCGGGGTCCTTCGGTTTGCAGGCCGGCGCACAGGCGAAGTCGGTCGTCATTGCATTCATGACGCCGGAGTCGCTCGACAAGTTTCGCAATTCCAGCGGCTGGAAGGCCGGCGTGGACGGCTCGGTCGCACTGATCGACCTGGGCGTCGGCAAGACGATCGATACGGACAACATCAAGGACCCGGTCGTCGGCTTTATCTTCGGCTCCAAGGGCCTGATGTACAACCTGACGCTGGAAGGTTCGAAGTTTACGAAGCTCGACAAGTCCGAAGAAGAGTGACATGACATCGAGAGTTGTATTGGTCACGGCGACGCTGTTGCTGTCCGCCTGCGGTGCATCGAATGATGATGCCGCGCCGGTCGAGCCGGCGGAACCGGCAGCAGCGCCAGTTGAGGAAACGGTCGAGGCCACAGACGCAAATTCGCTTGCCGGCACGAAGTGGCGGCTCATCGAGTTCCAGTCGATGGATGACGGGCAGGGCACCACAGCGCCCGACGACAGATCAAAATACGTCATGCAGCTCAACGACGACGGCAGCGTCAACATGCAATTGAACTGCAACCGCGCCACCGGGAGCTGGACGGCAGAAGCTTCCAGCGACGAAAGCGGCTCATTCGGTTTCGGCCCGCTGGCAATGACCCGGGCACTATGCCCGCCGCCCAGCATGGACGAGCAGATTGGAAGGCATGCGGAGTACATTCGCAGCTACCTGTTACGCGACGGCAATTTGTACCTGAGCCTGATGGCGGACGGTGGCATCTACGCCTGGGAACCACTGGCTGACGAGATTTCCTTCGAGACAGCGCCGAACCCGGCGATTGAAGCAGCAATCCTCGCCGCATACCCGGACTACAACCAGGACGTTGTCGAACCCGGTCGGGAAAGCCGGTATGTCTACAGCAGGATCGATCTCAATGATGACGGCCAGGACGAGGTGTTGGCCTATCTGCTGGGGCCGTATTTTTGTGGTACCGGCGGGTGCAACCTGCTGCTCCTGAGGTCCACAGTCGACGGCTACGCGCTCGTCAACAGTTTCCCGACGACCAGCACACCGGTGATCATTGCTGCCGAGAAGAGCAACGGCTGGAACGACATCTGGCGTTATCGCACCGGCGGCGGCGCGCCTGCCAACTACATTGCGAATCGTTTCGACGGCAAGGCCTACGTCGACGCAGAGCAGCTATCGGCTGAGAATGCCCCGGCCGGCAAGCCGGTGCTGGCTGGCACGCCTGACTTTCAGCAGGCCATCGTGCTGGAGCCGAACAACTGACGCGTGGCAAAGCCGATGTTGGGCGAGGCGGAGCAGAATGTATGAATGCCCAAAATGCCTTTACAGCATCTTGTTTTCAGCGCTTTTCCTACAGGGCGTTGCATCGGTACTTGGCAGTAACTTGGCGAACAAGAACTTGCCAAAGATGAGCCACTTACTTCGCACCGAATACCGAGTCAATTAGCGCTGTGTCCATGTACTCCGTTACAGCCAAGAACTTCCCGTCTCTTATAGTGATGACCTGGCAGTATATGTTGTTATAGGGGACACCGTCCGTGGTCTCAGCCGTTCCAGAGGTTTGCGCGACGACTATGTCGCCCTCGGCAGTCAGTTGCTCAATCTGTGAAGAGATTCCGGCTTTCAGTTGGCTGAACAGAGGGCCAAGGAGGTTTTCCGCAAGAGCCTGCTTGCCAACGTATGTACCCGAGAACTGTGTACTGCCGATGTTCGTCCACGTGATGTCATCCGCCAGCAGCGCGAAGCAACCATCCATATCACCTCGTGCTCCAGCCGCGTAGAAATCACGAACAATCTGTTTGTTTCTGGCAATCCCCATTTTTATTCCATCAAAATATTGTCTACGTTGAGCGTCGCGTAAGGGCCGATTCCGTTGAAGAACTCGGTTTTCTGAGCGACACTTAAGTTCGCCGAGATTTGTTTTAGATCCTGCGCGCACATATTTGCCATCGGCAGTGCCAATAAGCTGCGCCAGGAGGGAACTTCAAAATACTTCTACCAGATCTTCGTAACTACAATACGAAAATGGCGGCAAATCGCAAATGAAAACTCGCCATTTTGAAAATCGGAGTTTTTCAACAGAAAAGGCCACTTCCGGTCGTTCAGTTGGCGTCGAAAGGTCGTCTTGACACCTGCACAGCAACGTAGGCCAGCGAAACAGCAATGGCGCAGCCCAAGAGCATCATTACCACATCCAATTTGAGACGAGATAGCCGATCGATAAAGGACTGATTTCGCCCAACAGCTAGGCCTCTAGCATACTCGTACAGTTCGACGGCAATTACAGGACCAACTGATATCAGCGCAGCAAGAAAAACTACGCGCAATGGCGTCCAAGTGAAGCGCCTTCTGGTTATCAGGAATACAGGCACGACAATTATGTACATGGCGCCGTAGGCAACTACGCATGAAAAAAAGGCAATCAACAGCACTGATTCAATGGTCTGAACATCAGAGAACGCCAGCATCATGGGAATCGCTCCTACGGGTGCGGCAAGCGGAGCTAATGCCGCACCTGAAGAGCAGTCTCGGGCTAGGTTGTGAGTCAATGCTCTCTCGGATTCACAAGACTATCGTTGGCCTGATGGTTCTTTTCTTGGCAATCGGCCACCGTCCGTCTCTGGTCAGAGGCCGTCATTTTACATCACTATTGCCGACCGACAGCTAGACAGGCTGCTCCGGTTGATCACTGCACCACATAGCCGGCGCCATTCCATACCCAGACTATTCCGCCAAGCAGGAATAGAGCACCGGACCACCGACGTCCTACTACTCGCTCGCGTAGTGTCGATTCGCCAGGCATATGCTCTAAAGTGGGAGTCACCGCACCGCTAAATTTTGCGAGTAGCAGAGTAATGCAACCGAGTAATACGATCGCGAGGCCTAGACTTTGCCAATAGATTGATGATGGTACGGTGCGTGACGCATACGCCAACAACCCACCAAATATCACGATCGATAACCCGCTTCTATTCATATGGGAAGACAAACCAAGGCTAACAATGGACCGAAATCGCTCCTTTTCTTTGGACTCGGACCAGAAAATATTGCGAATACCCTGAAACAACAAGGTCACCGCTATCACCGCGAACAGGGCATCCGAAAGCAATTTCGCCCCTTTAGACTTCTACTGAGCATGACCAATCTTTTTATTTCAGCATATGTGAGCGACCGGACGCGGCCAGAACCCGACGTTCGGTCCATTCTACTTGTGAGGCTGAGGTTCATGCCTTCGCAAGATTTTCTCTAACCTATTGACTTGATCGCGCTCCATCAGAAGACCAGGTACCGATGTCGATAATTCGAAGTCAACTTCTATGCTGCAGCTAGCATAATCGGAGCGCATTTTTTCATCAGCCGAATCCCAATCCTTCGACTGATTAAAATAGGGAGTCAATTTTTCCAGGAGGCTTGCGCCACAATTTGCAATCAACGCGTTCGAAGCTACGTATTTGCCACGCTTATCCCATGACAACTCCGTCCTCAGAAATTCGTCTACCTCCACAAGCACCGCATCAATACTTGACTCAGGAATGCTAGCCTCATTTCGGAACGCCTCGAGCATGTCTTCGACAAAATCTTCTACACTGCGTTCGTACGACGCCCTCCATCCATCCAGAATTTCGGTCGGCACGTCTGATTGCGAATGGCTGATCTGAGAGGTGCCGAGGATAAGTACGATCAGCCCCAATCGCGAACTAATACATGGTGATTTAGACAAAATGCTCCTCGAGCAAGTCAGTCAAAGTTTTTTAAACGAGTTAGACAGTTCACGTTCGGCAAATGCACGTTCGTCGTAAATGCGCGTGTAGTTCTCGAATGCAGTTCCCTGTAGGTCTGACTCGATGACAGATTTCGCTATGTCGAAATCAACTACGAAACAACAAGCTTCCATCGTACCGGAACCAATGCTTCCGCCGTCGCAATGCCCCAGACCCGTCCACCCAAGTGTCTCGTTCATCTTCGATTCGAGTTTGTGCCGCTTGTCCAGATCTTCACTATCTCCGAAGCAATCGACTGCATACTCGATCAACAGGATTCGGTGATCATCCATTTCGATTGGCCTATAACCCTTCGATAGGAAGTCGTCGACTTCCGATTGAACTGTGTCAGTTGCCTTCTTTGGCATGGATGACTTGACGGTTTTGGTTTCTCCGGTTTCCCCTAATACACCCCAATGCACAGTGTGCGAACCGTCATCGTTGCCCCACGTTTCCCAATAGCGAGGTGGTTGAACGTCCATCTTGTACAGTTTGAGCATGGCTAGATTCGCCTTACGACGAACGGCTCCTTCGGGCTGGCAAGAGAATATCGTACCGGTTAAGCGAAACGGTCGCTTTGCGGCCAGAAGCAGCCAGTCGAAACCTCTCATTTTGCTGCAAGTGCATACTCGGGAAGGCGGTCTGAATTCAAGTACGTGTCGTAGTCCACGGGTGTCAACAAGTATCGAGTATTGCCGACCTGAACGAAGACTAGCTCCGCAGGTTCTAGCCAGCTGTCCACAAACTGTATTCTGTTGCCGTCAATGATTGTCTCGCCTGCGTACTCTGCGTACGGTGACTTCTCAGTCCATGGACCTATCTCATCTGTGAACCGGCTATGGCGATACCCGTCTGCGGTTATCTTGACCACATCGCCTTCCCAAAAATGTGCAGACCCCTGCGTGGACTTCGGCGTGTACGTGCCATAGATATCGTCAACCGGCACATGGACAGTAGAACATCCGGTGGCGATAAATAGCATTACGAAGACTGAGTCTCGGATCACATCGGCCCCTCTGTAGACAAAGGTGCGGAAACTTGTGAATGTCCGCAACAGGTCATCAACAGACCGTCAGTGTACCACCCTTGACAGGCAGCTATCGTAAGGTTTCCTGCCGTTCGCCGGAAAAAGCACAACATCTCTGTGCGCAAATTTGTAGGTGTCAAGTTGCCCGCGTTGCGCGAATCTCGGGTTTCGACTAGAGATCCCAGTCAAGTGTTGTTGAACTAATCAAATTGGGTCTAACTCTTCGTAGGCCGGTGGACGTTTTGGCTCGTGAGTGTGGGACGTTCCTTTGACTGACGGGTCCCAGCCATCGCTTACGGACTGGCGAATTGACTCAGCGATCATTGCCGGCGTTACTGAATGACCATTTTGAAAGCCATGCGCGTCCGGTCGCGCAAAAGGAAAATCGATCGCCAGTATGGACTCCGGACTATCAAACAGCTCTACAACCGCGCGTATGCCGCCCCACTTCAGATACTCGCCGTAAGTTGGCTTCTTACGAATCGCCCAACGATACGTGACGCCGTCAACAGTTATTCGTCTCGATCCTTTCTTTGGAAGTGTCATGACTATTGCTCCTTTGCCTGTGTTCTAAACAAATGAACAGGTAGTGCGGATGATAATAGTATCGAATCTAACAACGGCTTTCGGCCATTAGCGGCTGCTCAAACAATACCAATTCGGGGCGGTACAAATTGCTTCTGCTACCAGATCTTCCACCATGCATTGCAATATGGTGGATCCCTTTGCCAGTTGCCAATATCGGCTGCTGGGCCATCTCCGCCGGCATTCCCATCGCTACCAAAACTCCAAATGTAGAAGTCTCGGTTAATGCTCAAACTGTACGGAGGAGTGCGAGAATAGCCGTACTCGTGACCCCAGGGGTCAACCACCAAGCGGTCCAAGTACCGCTTCGACACAAGATCCTCAAGCTGGGTGGGCAATTCCCCATGATCCTTACGAAATTGCTCCACCATTTGACCAATGACTTGGATTTCCGAATACGCGGTGACCGGTCGGTGAGAATCGGCGTGGGCCGCAGCCGGCCTAATTATGACCGCGATTGCGGCAAACAGAGAGAGAGCCAGTCCGCGCATACCCACCTTCCCTACGCAAGAATTTGAGAGCAACGCCTCAAGTTCGAGCGGCTCCTTTGGGTCAGATGTGGTCAATGTAGCCCATTCCTGGCGAACGGCTGAAAACGGCCAGAAGCGGACTTACGAGTCGTCCAAGGCGGTTGTGTCTTCCTGCGCGATTTGATTAGTCTCTCTGTATTCATCAATGAATTCGAAAAATTTGGCTACAGATGCCCTATGATGTTCTTCCGTCGCATTCGCAGCGTAGTTTTCCCACCTAAACTCCTTCGGCGACAAGCCCATTTCAATCG